>JBEKOZ010000429.1:0-9825 GCA_049521275.1 Bryobacteraceae bacterium
GGAAAGGTGGTGGCAATATGCGTGGCAGCCCGTGGAAGATATTAACTTTATCTTGTCCAGGCTAATTCAAGATCATACGAACGTGTTAACGAGGAACAACGAGCAGGCCATCGCCTCTAACGAAGCGCTCCAGCCTGTGAAGGACACAAAGATAATGCTACTGCAGGGCCTTTGGAACAGGCTCTTTCCGAAGCGGAAGCTTGAGATTGGTGGGTTTTTCCCGAAAGTGAAGCGCCTGGACGCGTCAGCTCAGGAACAACCCTACCAGCTTCGCCAGATGAGCGACGGGGAGAGGACGGTCCTCTACATGGCCGCGCGCGTTTTAACGGCGGAGCAAGCGGTCATATTAGTCGACGAGCCGGAGCTTCATATGCATAGCAGGCTCTCAGTGCAGTTCTGGGACGAGGCCGAGAGACTCCGCCCGGACTGCAGATTCGTGTATATAACACACGATTTGAACTTCGCCCTCTCGAGGCGAAGGGCGACAGTCCTCCTTGCCCGTTCAAGTGAGGCAGCGGAAGCGATTGTAATTGAAGGCTTGCCTTCGTCAGTCGCTGCGGAGGTCTTAGGCGCAGCCACGCTTCCGTTTTATGCGAGGCGCATATTTCTTTTTGAGGGGGAGCCGGGAAACGGCTTTGCGAGCGAGTTCTTCGCCGCGTGGTTTGACGATGACGAGACCTTTGGGATTCCGGCAGGTGATCGCGACTCGGTGTGCGCGGCCGTATCTGGACTAAAGAAGGTCGGAATCGCAGCGGCGGATGTCGTCGGTCTCATTGACCGCGACTTTTATTCCGACGAAATCCTAGATGCGGTGACAGCTGGCGTAACAGTCCTTCCGCTTCATGAAATCGAAAGCGTTCTATGCGACCAGAAGGTAGTCACCGCCGTGGCGGCACATCTTGGCAAGTCGCCGGACTTTGTTTGGCAGCTGTTTATTGATCAGGTGCGTGCAACCTTTCGGGGCGCAGTACTGAATAACGTAGTGGCCTGTCGGGTCCGTTCGCGGGTTGGGGATCTGCTTGATGGAATGTTCAGCGGGGGCCAAGTAGTCGCCGGCTCCGCGCAAACCGCGGCAAATCACAGTTCGGCCATCCTCAGCCTAGATCTTCCCCGTAAAGTGACCGCCATGTTCGAGGAGGAGCTCAGGCGCGTCGCGGACGCACTTGCCGACGGCGGTACTAAGATGCTCGCAATCCTTCCGGGAAAGCATCTGCTAAATGTGCTTGGCGGCGCTTTAGGTATCGGCGGGCCCAAAGAGCTAACCGGTTTGGTGATTCGCTCACTTAACCGAAAGCGCCCCGAAAAGGAGGACCCGATGCTGGCCCTTGGAGCAAAGATCGAAACGGCTCTTCTTGGCTATCTACCTCCTCGTCGAGCGTAGGAGGTCTTCTCGATGCACGACGGCGCGCTAGACCCGAACCCAAGCTCAACGAAGATCAACCGTTCATTTCGCCAAAACAAGCGGCTTTATGGTAGCTGCCAAATAGGAGCTCGTCCTCAGATCAAGATACGCACATCGACGACCAGGGCGAGCGCCACTTCCGAGCCTCGATTCTTGACGGGGGCTGCGCGTTGTTCCGGGGAGTGGGTTAAAGGAGATTAGTCAAGGCTCACTATGAATCTGAAATTTCTGGGAGATGCCCTGGACCACTGGAAAGGTTCGCTTTTTGAGTCCCTTCAGCAGGCGGGGGTATTGCGCAATTTCGCAGTAGACGCCATGGCAAGCGATTGGCCGGACTGGCAACCGGACGACGTTGCATTGTTCACTCGCCTGCTTCGGGTTCAGGAATACCGGAAGCAATATTTCGACGAGATAGCGCATCGGGGCGATCTGTTCTTGGATCCTGATACCGGCATAGCAACCGGAAAAGTTAAAAATCGCAATCAATATGTGATGCCGTCGGAGATAGGGCAATTGCTTCGCGGCTCTGATCGGCTCCTTGCCGTCTACCAGCACGTTAGCCGTCAAGCTGTTTCGGAACGCGTAGGGACAGTATGTAGTGTACTCAACAAGACATGCACCGAGTGCAAATGGTCCTCATACGAATCTGGCTCGGTCGCGATGATGTTTTTTTCGAGGTCGCAGGAACGAGTGACGGAAGTCAGGGCACATTTTCAGAGGTCACTCGGTCGCCACGCTATTGGAAGGATTCGAACAGGTTGAGTTTTGTGTCCCGCCGACAGCGAAACTGGTGGTCGTTTTCGCGAAGTCCGGATGTGTGGGAAGTTGAGTGCCGGCAATTTCTACGGCACTGATGTCGGGCATTATCGGCTCCCTCTCAAAACGTCTCTTCTGGGGTCTTTTTGTGCCGCAAGCGGAGTCGGTAATTCCATCTGGTCAGCTACAACGACGACCCGAGATTACTTTTTCAAGCCCGCCTGCCAGTTCAGCACAACCGTGAACGGCTCCGGTTTGCTGTTCTTCAACGCAGGCGCGAGAAAATGTTTACCGTCAGCCGAGAAATCCCAATCGCCATCGACGACCAGGCCGAGGGCTTGCGGCTTCTCCTGCCGGAACGCGGGAGTGGTGGCAATGCCGACAGCCATCACCCGCTTGTTGAGAGAAAGATAAAAGAGCTCGCGGCCGTCAGAGCGCCAGCGCGGATCAGTGCCTCCGCCATTTGAGATCAGCCACTTGCCACCGGCCTCCACCGCCGTCCCGGCCTTGTTCATGGAGAATGAACGCACGTAGACCTCCGCGCCGCCGGACTCATATGAGGTGTAAGCGACCCAACGGCCATCAGGAGAGAAGCTCGCGTCGACTTCGTTATACTGCGTGGTCAGGAACGGGAATGGCTTCTTGCCGGCCTCCAATGGGAGCACCCAAATATCGTTCTTCGTTTCCTGGCGAAACACTGTATACAGCAGGAAACGTCCGTCGCGCGACCAGCTCGTTCCATTCTTGTCCTCGGCGGATGCGAGCAGGACGACCTCGTCTGTCGAGCCGTTCGCCGACTTCTGGTACAGATCGTAATGGCCTGCCCGGTTCGAACTGAAGACGATGCGGCCACCGTCCGGGGACCAGAGCGGATCGCCGTCGCTCGAACCGAACGTAAGCCGCGTGCCTGCACCGCCGCGAGAAAGATCCAGTATCCAGAGACTTGATGCGTCCGCCGCTTTCAACTTCATCACCGCCAACCGCGTCCCGTCGGGCGAGAGCGCGAGACCCTGAAAATTGCCCGGGACTCCGGCGACGCCTGTCAGATGACCGTCCCGATCGTACCAGGTCAGTTGCCGGTCTGACGCGCTCCGACGGTAGACTAATGCGCCATTGTCGGAAACGGAAAAGGCTCTGCCATCACTCATGTCCTCGGCGAGAGGCGCGGCATGCCCGATAAGCTCAAACCGGCGGTGATCAAACGGCTGGGCCATCAGTGTGTCTTCGCGCACAAACAGCAGGTAACCGGCGCGCGGGTCCGGCGAGGACGCGTACTTTGGTCCCCAAAAGCTGCTCATTAACGGCGTGGAAATCTGCTGTTCGGGCTTCGCGTCCACTGAGCCGAGATAAATTGCACTCTTCCCTTCGATGCGCGAGCGGCGCGAATACACAAAGTGCCGTCCATCCGGAAGAAAAGAAGGACTGTTATGAGATATTTCCTGGCGCGAGGGATCGACTGCCGTAATTTGGACTGGAGTGCCACCTGAGGCGGGTACCCGAAACAATCCGGCCTGGACGCTGAAGACGATTATGTTGTCCTGGCTCCAGGCGCCCCCTCCCCAAAGGCAACAAGAGACCGTCACGGTCTCTGGGGGACCGCCGGAGACTTCGATCTTGTTGATTTTCCCCGCAAACGGATAGGCGATAAAGCGGCTATCCGGGGACCAAAACGGTGTACCGCCCGAAACCGTCAAGTTGCGCGATTCTCCCGACTCCAGGAAATGCACCCAAAGCCGATCTCCAGCGATGAAGGCCAGCTTGCGGCCATCGGGCGATAGGTTCAGTAAAGCATCGAGGGCGGCGTTGTCCGGCGCCGGAATCTGGAATCGTATCGAATCCGCCGGAACCGCCGGCTTCTCGCGGAAGTATAAAAACAAAACCGCAGCCAGGCCCGCCGCCAACACGGCGGCAACGCTCCAACCCAGCCACGGGTGGCGATTGCCTCCTTCGACGGCCGGCATCTCACCTGCGAGTGCAGCGTCGATGACGATCCACGCATCGCCGATATCCCGCAGCCGTTTCTTTGGATCCTTTTCGAGGCAGCGCTCTAAAAGGCTGCGCACCCGAGGCGCAACGCCGCTCAGGTCCGGCTTGTCCTTCATCACCGAGGCCAAAGTGTCGGTCAGATCCTCGCCATGGAACGGCCGGCTCCCGGTGAGCAGTTCGTACAGCACCACGCCGAAAGCCCAGATGTCGGCGCGCTTGTCCACGGTCTTACCCCGCGCCTGCTCCGGCGACATGTATGCGGCGGTACCAAGGATCATTCCCGCGCGAGTCGGCGAGGCCGTCAAGGTCGGTGAACTTTCGGGATCACCGGACATAAGCTCGACGATCTTCGCCAGCCCGAAATCCAGCACCTTGACCGTGCCATTTGGCGTGATTTTGATATTGCTAGGTTTGAGATCGCGGTGGATCACCCCCTTTTCATGTGCCGCGTCCAGAGCATTCGCGATCTGCCTAGCGATTCGCAGAGCTTCTTCGAGAGCGAGCGGACCTTTGGGCGATTCCCCTTCGATCAGCTCCATAACGAGGTAATCGGGGCCAACGTCGTAGAGCGTGCAGATATTGGGATGGTTGAGCGCGGCAACCGCGCGAGCTTCGCGCTCGAAGCGGTCCGAGAACCTTTCCTGCGAAACCTTGACGGCTACGTCACGGTTGAGGCGCGCGTCGCGGGCACGATATACCTCGCCCATTCCGCCCGCGCCAATTGGCGCAAGGATTTCATACGGGCCGAGGCGTGTCCCAGCAGAGAAGGGCATTTAAAAGATTCAGCTAAGTTTACTCGATCCGATGGGAGGCGCCGCGCGCATCCTTAAAAATAATCCACGTTCGAGCGAGACCCTGAGTCTGGACAAGTGCCAGATGTGTGGTGTTATCGGGTGTTATCGGCCCGTGCAACCTCTTTGGCGACGGCGGGAATCGGTTTCGCCCGATCCTTGACATATGATACTGGGATTTCGTCCGATCAATTCGCGTCGGGGCGTTGGATACGGTCGATCTCGAGCATCTCGATGGGCGCCTTTGTTGACTGGACGCGACGGATTCTTGTGATTGGCCGACAAGCATCCAGTGGATTCCCAGACGCTGGCGCATTTGTCGTTACTAATCCGTCAGATCGGCTCGTCGGGGCGCCCTCTTTCCGAGTGGCGCGTCATCTGCCCCGAGCGGCACTTCGACGAGATGCCGACAAATCGTCAAGGTGGATGGCATTCAGGAACGCCTGTATAGAATAAGGGTGCAGGTCACGATCAACGACCGGCGCTGGCGCGCGGGCATCCCCATTTTCGGACACCCCGCTCCGGAAATGAGAACTGATTCGCCTGCAGTGTTGAACAGGATCAAACACTTAAAGTCGGAAGCCCAATTGCTCTAACAGGCAGGAACCCTATGCGCGGCATCCTCGAAGACCTCCGTTACGCAGCCGGTGTCCTCCGTAGAACCCCGGCCTGGACAGCGGTCGCAGTGCTTACCTTGGCGCTCGGTATTGCCGCCACCACCACAGTCTTTGGCTGGATCGATGGGATGGTCCTGCACCCGTTTCGCGGTGCCACAAATGACGGACAGCTAGCCGTCCTGGAATCCGTCCGCGCTAGCGGCCTTCAGGCTCCTAGCGTTTCCTATGCTGACTCCCGGGACTTCCAGGACAGCCTCCGAAGCATCTCCGGATTGCTGCTGAACCAAAAAGGTCCCGCCTCAATCGGCGACGGAGAGAACGCCTATTCCGCATGGTTCGAACTGGTTTCCGGAAACTACTTCGACGTCCTGGGCGTAAAGCCATTCCTGGGGCGCACGTTCGCTCGCGAGGAATACGGCGACAGGGCCAGAGCGTTCACGGCGGTCATCAGCTACCGGCTTTGGCAGGAGTATTTCCGGGGCGACCCGTCCATTCTCGGCCGCGCCGTGCGCATTAACCGGCGCGAGGTCACCATCGTCGGCGTGGCGCCTCCGGAATTTCGCGGCGATTTTCCGGGAGTCGCGCTGGACGGCTGGATTCCAGCGCCACTGACCGGCGAAGGCGAGCGCGGTGCGCGGAACTTTAGGGCCATCGTCAGGCTCAAACCCGGCGTTAGCGTCTCCGAGGCGAATGCCGAAGCGGCGACGGTTGCCGCGCGGCTTGCCCGCGCCTTTCCGAAGACCAACGAGGGGATCGGCGCCCGGATCGTACCGATTTGGAAGGCGCAGGAGGGGGCGTCAAGCATTTTGGCATCGCCCATGGCCATCCTCGGTGACGCCTGCGGACTCGTGCTGCTGATTGCTTGCGCGAATGTAGCCAATCTCCTACTGGCTCGTTCCGCGGCCCGGCAGAATGAGTTCGCCATCCGCGCTGCCCTGGGCGCGAGTCCGTTCCGCTTGAGCCGCCAGTTGGTTTTCGAAAGCCTGCTTCTGGCGGCTCTGGCGACGCTTGCGGGGCTGCCTTTTGCTTTGTGGTTTCAGGACCTCCTCGTGCATCTCGCGCCGCCTACTGGAGTGCCGGTGTACCTCGACGCCCACCCGAGCGCCCGGGTGTTTCTGTTTGCCGCCCTGGTCTGCCTGGCTTCCGCCCTGATTTCCGGACTTCCGCCCGCGTTTCAGTCGGCGCGGCGCAGCGTAATGAATGTGCTGAGGCAAGGAGGAAGAGGCGGTACACAGAACTTGCAATCGCGACGCATCTCCGGGCTACTGGTGGTAGCCGAAGTGGGCCTGGCGTTTGCGGCTCTCGTGACGCTCGGATTGTTTCTCCGAAGCCTTTACGGTTTGGAGAACACTCCGGCCGGTTTCGATCACCGCAACGTGACGGTGTGCCGTCTTTTTTTGGCCACGAACAACTATGCGCCCACTGAGGAGCAGCAGTTCTCGCGGCGACTCCGCGAGCGCCTTCTCGCCGCGCCAGGGGTGACGGGGGCCGCTTATTCCGACTCGATTCCCCTCGGTTTCGGGCTGGGGAAATGGGCCAAGGTTATAGTCGAAGGGTACGCGTCGAGGCCCGGCGAGAACCTGGACGTGCATCATGCCTCGGTGTCTCCCGGCTACTTCGACCTGCTGAGGATACCGCTTCTCGCCGGACGCGATTTCCGGCCTGAGGACAACGAAAACGTACTTCGCGTCATGATCGTCAACGAATCCTTCGCGCGACG
The DNA here is from genome assembly GCA_049521275.1 of Bryobacteraceae bacterium. GTDB lineage: Bacteria > Acidobacteriota > Terriglobia > Bryobacterales > Bryobacteraceae > Palsa-187. Next base: position 7,273 of record JBEKOZ010000429.1, read on the forward strand.
CTTTTTCGACGGACGCGACCCGGTGGGGCGCCAGGTGCAGATTTATAGAAAACCGTTCACGATTGTGGGAATGGTGAAGGATAGTAAATACTACAGCCTATCTGAGGGGCCGCAACCATACTTTTACATGTCCTTTGACCAGGTACACAACGGAAGTGGCGAAAACGGGGTGGCTCTCTATGCCCGGACCGACGGTGATGCGCGCGGTTTCGTCCCCGTACTCCGCCGCGAGATGTTGGCCATCGATCCGAACTCGGCCGGCCTGACGGCGATGCCTCTGTCGGATTACATCTCGGCTGCCTGGTTCGGACCGCGGCTCGCCTCGGTGTTCCTCGGAGTGCTCGGCGTCATTTCCATACTGCTCGCCGGAGTAGGTCTTTACGGAGTTATGTCTTACTCAGTGAATCAGCGGACCCGGGAAATCGGTATCCGCATGGCGCTGGGAGCCCGGCCTCAAGGCGTGCTCGGGATGGTCATGAGACAGGGCTTGTTGCTGGCTTTATTGGGGATCGCCGCAGGGCTCGCCATTTCCCTGGCAGCGACCCCGCAGCTCGCGCCTCTACTGTACCGCGTCAGTCCGACGGACCCTGTAAGCATAGCGGGAGCAGCGTTGTTCCTGATTGCGGTTGCCGTACTCGCGAGCCTGATCCCAGCGCTGCGAGCCACCAGGGTTGACCCGATTCTCGCGCTCCGTCAGGAGTGACTGGCCAGTGGTCGTGGCAGTGTCAGGTGTGTTTGCGGGTTGGTGAGAGGGAGCGCTTGGTGTGCACCAAGTCGTGTAACGCGCGTTACGTCTTTGTGCATTTCCCGGACGATCACTCGGTGGTTTGCCGACTTCTCGCTCGTGTGGATTGCTTCCGGCCTGCCGACCAACTGGACACAATTGCCTGTCCCACGCGGATGGGGTTCGGTATTGATTTGAGCGCCGCGCTGGTTCACAATATCCTTATGCTTACCGGAAGCATCCCGTCCGCGGAAATGGGCTCAGCCCACCGGCCATCTCTTTCCTCAACGATTCAACCTCACTTCCTGCCCGACACGATGCGGACACCGGGCACATTACAGGAGGTAAGGTTATGGCTACAATATCTCGGAGGTTGCCTGAGCGACCTCATCTCGATGTCCCGAAGCGCGAGGCGCGCGAACTTCTCAACCAATGGCGGAACGGCGAACGGGAGGCGTTTGAACGAATTCGCCGCCGGCATCCAAGATTCGCGAACGGCGACGACTCAGTCCTAGCTGCGGGTCCCTTTCGTCTCAGCGACGCTCAACTCGTCGTCGCGCGCGAGTATGCTTTCGCCCACTGGGCCGAACTGAAGCAGCGGATAGCCGCCAACTCTTTAGCGAAGGCATTGGAAACGGCAATCCGCGCGAATGATCGGGACGCCGCTGTACGGTTGATTCAAACGCGCCCCGAACTGCTGCATCTCCCCGTCATCAGCGGAGACTGGGGACCGCCGATGAGCCACGCGGCCAACCTCGGCCGGCTGGAAATCGTCCAGGCCATGGCGGCTCTGGGCGCGCGAGATTTCCAGCACGCCTTCGACCGCGCCTTGCTTCAGGGGCGGATCGAGTGCGCGCGCTGGCTGCATGGACATGGCGCTCGGGTGGCGCCGGGTCTAATCATGGGAGCATGCGAAAAGCTGAATCCCGACGGCGTCCGTCTTCTGGTCGAGTTGAATGCGCCGCTTACGGATGGGCGCGGCGATCGTCTCGCTCCACTGACGCTGGTGCTGGAAACCTACGGCAGGAATCCCCGGGGAAAGCACGAGATTCTCGAACTCTTCGCGCAATGCGGCTATGACCTGCCAGACACACCGATGATGGCGTTTCATCGCGGAGACGTTTCGCAATTGGAGAAACACCTTCGGCGCGACCCGAAGTTGCTCGAGCGCAGGTTCACGCTGAGCGAGGTTTATCCATCGGAGTGCGGCTGCGCGAATGATGGCCGGTCCGGCATGCACTGGACCCCGATTGACGGCTCCACACTACTCCACCTCGCGGTCGATTTCCGGGAGCGCGAGATCTTCGATTGGCTACTCGCGCGCGGCGCGGATCCCAATGCGCGTGCCGCACTCGATCGCGACGGCTTCGGCGGACATACGCCGCTGTTCAATGCGATCGTTTGTGGCCCATGGCCTGATACAGGGATGACCGGCACGCTGTTGGAGCGCGGCGCGAGGAGAGATGCCCGGGCGAGTTTACGAAAATTCCTCGACTGGATTGCAAATCCGCATTGGTATGAAGCTCGCGATGTGACCGCCGCCGAGTGGGGCCGCGGATTTCCGGAAACAGGTTGGGTCAACACGGAGGCCCTGCGGCTTCTCGATTAATCAGGCTGTTCCTTACCGTATCAGGGGCATCCGGAAGTTAAGCCGTTCGGCGTCAAGTTGACGTATCACGCCCTAATCGCGGAAGTGCCGCATCCTCTGCAAGGGGTGTATCGTCGGCCACTCGGAGAGAGCGGCTTCCCTGCAGTAGGGAACAAAAAGTCGGCTTGTGTCCCGGGGACTCCGAGTCTTCAACGCATGCCCCTATCCAAGAAAAGCCAGA
>JBEKOZ010000430.1:0-4900 GCA_049521275.1 Bryobacteraceae bacterium
TCGCCAGCCGGTCGAGACCTTTTTCAAGCTCCTTCATGGAGGTCGCGTAGGAGATCCGGATATGTTCGTTGGTTCCGAACGCTTCCCCGGGCACCACCGCGACGAACTCCTCGGCCAGCAGCTTTTCGGCGAACTGGAGCGAATTCGAGATGCCGCCGGTATATGCGGCACTGACATTCGGGTAGGCGTAAAACGCTCCCTGCGGCACCTGCGTCCGCACGCCCGGCATCGCGCGCAGCCGTTCGATCACGTAATCGCGCCGGATTTTATACTCGGCCAGCATGATCCCGACCGATTCCTGTGGCCCTTTCAGAGCTTCGAGCGCCGCTTTTTGCGCGATCGACGTCGGGTTGGAAGTCGAGTGCGATTGCAATTTCGTGATCCCTGTAGCCACGGCCGTAGGTCCCAGCACGAATCCAATGCGCCATCCAGTCATGGCGTAGGTTTTCGAAAGCGAACCGGCCACGACGATGGTTTCCTTCGCGCCCGGAAGCGACGCCATGGACACCGGCGCGTTGTCGTACAGGAAACGGTGATAGCACTCGTCGGTCAGCACCCAGATGCCGCGATCTTTCGCCAGTGCGAAGATTTTTTCCAGCTCACTCCAGGCAAACACCGCGCCGCTCGGATTCGAGGGCGAGTTGATCAGGATCATCTTCGTCTTCGGCGTCAGCGCGCGCTCGATCATGGAGGCGCGCAGATCGAAGCCCTCGTTCTCGTCGGTGTCGACGAACACGCACTTCGCGCCGGCGTAATTCACCACGTCCTTATAGGTCACCCAATAGGGCACCGGGATCACCACTTCGTCGCCGGGCTCGACCAGCGCCTGCATCAGGTTGAAGATGGCATGCTTGCCGCCCACCGTGACCACGCACTCATTGGCCGCGTAGGAGGTCCCGTAGTCGATCTTGTGGCGTTCGCAGATCGCGTTCTTCAGCTCCAGAGTGCCTGCGGCATTGGTGTACTTGGTGAAGTTTTGGTTGATCGCGTCGATACCCGCCTGCTTGATGTTCTGGGGAGTGGGAAAATCAGGCTCTCCCGCCCCAAAATCCACCACGTCCACACCCTCGCGGCGCAGCTTTTCGGCGTCGGCCGCAACCTTCATGGTCGACGAAACGCTGATCGTTGAGATTCTCTCTGCTAAGCCCATTAGTGTTTGCATAGTCTTATGTTTTCCGTCCAAATCGAGCCTTCAGTCTGGCCTCCACCGCCGGCGGCACCAGGCCCGAAACATCGCCGCCGAGCGAAACCACTTCCTTCACCAGGTGCGAGCTTAAAAAGGAGTACGCCTCGCCCGCCATCAGAAACGCCGTCTCCACTTCAGGCCGCAAGCGCCGGTTCATCAGCGCCATCTGCAACTCGTATTCGTAATCCGAAATCGCGCGAATGCCGCGCAGAATCAGATTCGCGCCGCGCTCCGCCGCATAATCCACCAGCAGGCCGTCGAAGGACCCGACTTCCACGTTGGCATACGGCCCGACGACGTCCCGCACAATCTCGACCCGCTCCTCGACGGAGAACAGCGCCTGTTTCGAATCGTTCCGCAGCACCGCGACAATCAACCGTTCGACGATGCGGCTGCCGCGTGCAATCAGGTCCAGATGCCCGTTGGTGATCGGGTCGAACGAGCCTGGATAAATAGCAACTAAGTGCGATGGCGGCGCGGCCAAAAATTTCTCCCGATAGCTCCTGGTAATCTCTTATCTTACCAGCCCGCATGGATCTCTTACACGGCTCCGCCGCATTTGCCTCAGCCTTCGCCGCGGGAGCGATTAATTCGGTCGCTGGAGGAGGCACCCTGCTCACGTTTCCCACGCTGGTATGGCTGGGTCTCAATTCAGTGTCGGCCAACGCCACCAGTACCGTCGCCATCTGGCCCGGAGCGGTCGGCAGCATGTGGGGATACCGGAAAGAGCTTCGTTCCGTCGACCCGCGCCTGCTGGCGTTGACCGCGCCCAGTTTAGCCGGAGGCATCAGCGGAGCGCTGCTGCTGCGCGTCACGCCGCCTTCGATTTTCGATGCACTGGTCCCGTTCCTGATCCTGTTCGCGACCGTCCTGTTCATGGTCCAGGAAACGGTGCAGCGCATGTTCAAAACCGGCGAAGCGCGTCATCATTCGGCGAAATGGCTGACGGGGGCGATCCTGTTTCAATTCTTCGTCGCCTTGATGGCGGATATTTCGGCGCCGGAATCGGCATTCTGATGCTGGCCGCGCTCGGCGTATTAGGACTCACCGACATTCATCAGATGAACGGGCTCAAGAATTTCTTCGCGCTGTGCATTAACGGCGTGGCGGCGATCTATTTCATGTTCGCGCACATGGTCGAATGGCCTTACGTGCTGGTCATGGTCGCCGGAGCCATCGCCGGAGGGGTGGGCGGAGCCGACTTGGCCCGCCGCATGGGCCGAACCGCGGTCCGGCGGGTCGTCATCAGCATTGGATTCGCCATGGCGTTCTCGCTGTTCCTTAAGTGGGCCATAAAGCACTAAAGATCCTTAAACGCGGTCCATTGCGAGGAATTCCTGAATATGCGGATGCGGGGAGTTTTCGAGCTCCGAGACCGGGCCGAAGTAAATCGCGTGGCCTTCGAACAGGAAAACCACCCGGTCCGCGACCTTCCGCATCAAGTCCAGATCGTGCGTAACTACAACACTTGTAAGGCGTAAGTGAGTCTTGAGCCGCAGCATCAGATCGCCGACGTGGTCGCTCATGATCGGATCCACCATGGTAGTCGGCTCGTCATAAAGGATGCATTCCGGTTGGGCGGCCAGGGCGCGCGCGATGGCCACCGCGCGCTTGTGACCCGTGGACAGATCGGCCGGGTAAACGTCGCGATAGTCAAGCAAGTCAACCATTTGCAGCAATCCCTTGACGACATCTTCCTTGTTCTTTTCGTCGTAATCGTCCCGCAGTTCCAGCGAAAACAGAATGTTTTCCCCCACCGTCAACGAATCAAACAACGCGCCGGATTGAAAGACCATGGTTACTTTCTTGCGGATGCGGCGCCATTCGGCGTCGGTTTCGTCGGTCATGTCGGTGTAGGCGACGTGGATACGGCCGGAATCGGGCTTGATAAATCCCATGATGTGGCCCAGGCTCACCGACTTACCGACTCCACTGCGGCCGATGATGGCCAGCGTCTCCCCGGCATCGACGTGAAAGTTGACATCGACTAATACTGGCTTATCGAACGTCTTATAAATGTGCTCGAATTCAATGTAATGAGAAGGTTTCGGTGTCATGGGGAGTATTGAGGTTATCGAGCAGCCGGGCGTCGGGAACGGGCCAGCGGGAAGTCCTGAGGGTGGAGATAAAATCTTGCATTTTGAACAGTTTATGATGAATCGCGGACTCCGCGGCGGGGGCCAGCCGGCGATGGTAGACGGCGCAGAGCGGATGGATTTTTCCGGCGCTTTCCGGCACCAGGCAGTCGGCCTGGGAGGCTTCGGCGGCGGCGAAAAGCTGCTTCAGGAAGACGCCGGTGACGCCGGGCATGTCGCACGCAACGAGAACATTCCAATCGGCGGAAGTGACGCGCAGCGCGGTATAGAGACCGCCGAGGGGGCCGCAGTTTTCGATGGCGTCCGGCACAATGGGCAGGTTGAGACTCGCGTATTTATGAACGGGACCGATCAGGGTCGCGTTGCCGGCCGCGGCGCGGACCTGGGCGGCGATTTGCTCCACCATGGTCGATCCGCCGAGAGGCAGCAGGGCTTTGTCGCGTCCCATACGCCAGCTGGCTCCGCCCACCAGAACGAATCCAGACCGAGTCATGAGATGATATTAGCAACGTCAGGCCATATAGTGGAATTAAACAAAAAGGTGTATATTTGTTTCTTAGCAGCTTTTTGCATGCTGGCCGCCTCCCCCAGTCGCGCCGCAGAGTCGGTCCCTGCTCTCAGTGCGCCTGTCGTTCGCCGCACGACGGTGGTGCGGGCGGACCCGCGCACGGGCAAACTGGTGCGCAGCACGGTGGTTTCCTCATCGGCGGCTCCACAATTGCGCGGTGATTTGAACGCGATGGTCGATAAGGCCGCCAAGGCTCACGATGTCGATCCTCTGCTGGTGCACTCGATTATCAAGGTGGAGAGCAATTACAACGTGCACGCCGTTTCGAACAAGGGCGCCGAAGGACTGATGCAGCTGACGCCATCGACCGCGCGCATGCTCGGGGTGAGCGACAGCTTTGATCCGCAGCAGAATATCGAGGCGGGCGTGAAGTATTTGAAATACCTGAAGGACCTGTATCAGGACGACAAGCTGGCGCTGGCTGCGTATAATGCGGGTCCGGGAGCGGTGGACAAGTACAACGCGATTCCACCTTATGCGGAGACGCAGAAGTACGTCGTTGAAGTAGGAAAGCGTTACGGGGAAGCGCGCCGCGCGGCGGAAGCGGCGAAGACGGCGGAAACGCCGGCGGTAGAGGTAAAGGCCGAGGATACAAAGCCGGCGGAAGCGAAAACGGCAGCGGTGGAGACATTCATCGACGGAAATGGCAGGCTGTACCTCAAGACCACCCAGTAGGTCGAGACTCGCAACGAGTTTTCTGCTTGCGGCCGTGGTGTGCTTCGCGCCGCCTTCGATCACAGCCGCGAAGGCCACGGGCAAAGTAAGCGAGGTGCGGTTCTGGTCGCTGGGTGAGCTGACGCGCGTGGCGATCGATGTTTCGGCGGATTTCAAATATAAATCCGAACATCTGACGAATCCGGACAGGCTGTTTTTCGACATCGAAGGCGCCAGGCCAGATACAATCGCGAAGGGGTTGCGCACGATTCCCGTAGGCGACGGGATTCTGAAGCAGATCCGCATCGCCGAGACGCAACCGGGCGTGACACGGGTGGTGCTCGACCTGGCACAGCCGGCGGAGTTTACGGCATCGCAGTTGACGAGTCCCGACAG
>JBEKOZ010000431.1:0-4888 GCA_049521275.1 Bryobacteraceae bacterium
TGGCGCCGGCGCCGCGGCAGGCCGAGAGCGTCACCAGGTTGGCGTTCAGCGGCACATTCATCACCTCGCGCGCCGAAAGCTGGTACGCCGCGTCTTTCGGGGCGCGCGAAAGGATCAGCGCGGAATCGAGAGGGCTGGATCGATTCGCATTGGCGTGCGCCGCGAAATGGATCCAGGAAAATTGCCCCGGCCGCGCGTCCCGGTAAGCGCTAGGATAAGCCCGCGCGCCTTCGAGCACGGTTTGTTCCCGGGGCGGGAAGGTTTTCGAAATCAGCCCGATTTCATTGCCCGCAAAGGGTAGGCGCGGATACTCCTCGACGACCTGATCGGGATTGCCGATGAGGAGAAGAGCATCGGACGGCTTTGCCGGTATGCGATTTTCCGCCAGCACGTCGAGCGAAGGGGCCAGCTCCAGGGTCAAGCGCTCGATCAGATATTTCGAAGGATTTTCGGGATCGGGCAAGGTCTCAAAGTTGAGTGAAAACAGGGCGCGATCCGGCACCAGGACCACCCGGACGCCGGAAGCGAGCAGAGGGCGCACAGGCCCCAAAAGAATTTCCGCCAGCTTGCGCCCGGCGGGATATTCGGATTCGAGCGGATCGCGCAGGTTCTCGATAAAGGACCGGTATCCGGCCACCAGCGTCGCGATCTGGCTTTCCGGAGGCAGCTCATGGAGCGTGATTCCATTGGGAGTCACGGCCCAAACGAAAGATCGCTTCTGCCCGAGCCAATATGAAAGGAAGATGCTGCCGGAGGAGCGGGCCAGCTCCCGCAGGCGCGCCGCGCCGGCCACCGCGTGCGCCGGCTTCGCTTCGAGGCGTTCATCGAGCACGCGCGCGCGGCTGGACTCGGCGACCTCCAGCGCCCGCTCCGGTTGCTTCCGATCGACCAGAAAATTAATGTAGCGATCGTAGAAACGGATCAGCTTGGCAAGGTAGGTCATGCGGTTATCGGCGCTGGCCAGAGCGGTCCGCTGGCTTTCGAGATCCTCCAGCGCGGCGCGAAACTGCGCGTCGGCTTGCTCGATTTGCCCTTTTTCGAAGAGCAACAGGGCGAGTCCGGCCCGCGCTTCGAGCATCGGAACCGGGTTCATCCCCTGGCGATATTCGGCGATCAGCCCCCGGTAGAGCGCCTCCGCTCGCGGGTCCTTGCGGCCGGCGGCGATGTGCGCTTCGTTGACGCGCGGATAGAAATCGGAGTGGTTCGCGAGCGCTTGCCGGCGGCTGAGGGCCTCTTTGTTATACGCGTCGGCGGCGTCGAAATCGCCCAGATCTATCGCCGTGGACGCGAGACTGTAATACCACCAGCTGGTCAAATCCTTTTCGTCCTTATCGATCGCGCGGACGATCTGGAGCGCTTGTTGGAACTTTTCCCGGGCCTGCTGAAAATCTCCGAGGTCGTAAAGCGCGGCGCCGCTGTTGCCGATCCACAGTTGCTCACTGAAGCGGTCGCCGATTTGCCGGGCGTGAACCTCAGCTTCATGAAGATTCGCCAGCCCTTTTTCGGAATCGCCTAAGCGGAGATAACACGAGCCCAGATTCCCCAGGGTGATGTAGTACGAGTTCGCGGAACCGAGCTGGAGGAACATGACGCGAGCCCGGTCGAGCCAGTAGATCGCCTCCTCAAACTGAAAGGCATTCTGAAACAACACGCCGAGGTTGACCATCGCCGCGGCTTGAAGATAGGGATCGTGCTGCGCGGCCGTGACTTGAATCACATGGCGGAAGGCCGGCTCCGCCACGTCCAGTTTTCCCTGCCGGACCTCGGTGTCCGCGAGCCGCATCTCGATGAGCGCTTCGAGCAGAGGCAGGCCCAGCGGCCTGGCGATCCGCGCGGCCTCACGGAGCAACGCTTCCGCGCTGTCGTAGTTGGAGGCGACCCTTTCAAACCACGCCTCATCCGCGCGCAGCCGGGCGCGCGATTCCGCATCGGCGGGAGGTTCCGGAAATGCGAGCAGTTCCTTCGCCGCCTTGGTTTGCCCTCGCTTCAGGAGAACGTCGGCTTCGAGAATGCGAAAGCGCCACGAAGACTCGGCGCGCATGCCAGCCTCGGCCTCGCGCATCGCTTCGTCCAGCTTGTCCTGCCTCAGCAGGAGCCGCCCGTTTTGATAATGAGTGTCGGGAGACGCGCCGCATCCGACTAAGAACACGCAAACGAGATAGACCCTGGAATCCGTGTCAGGCGCTCCCGGGTAAGGATTGGCCGTTGGCGCCCGTGTCGCCGTAACCGTTCGAACCTTCGACAGAACAGCCCAGATCCACGTGCAGCATGCGCAACCTGCGCGAGGTTTTGGTGATGTAATACTCCGCCGCGTAAATCGTCCCGAAGTGCGGGACGTAAATGCCGTGCCCTTTGCGCGTCAATCCGCGCGGAAGAGGATCGGGAATATGCGCCAGCGTGCATGCGAAAACCCCGTCGCGCACGGGAAGTTTGTTGCCTTTGGCTGGATAAATCGACAGATCGTGCAGCTCTTTCCGGATAGCGGGATCGTTTTCGTAGGCGGCGTGGAGCTTGTCCCAGGTGCTCAGTTCGCTGAACAGACCGACCGCCAGATCGAGCTCGATCGCATGCCCGGCGATCCGCAGCCCGTTGAAGTGCGTTCCGTGCAGGATAAAAGATCCCTGTCCTCCGCCGTGGTCATGCTTCGAAGTAAGCCGCGTCATCAGGCGATCGCAAGTGACCACGTTGAGAGTCGAGAGATCCTCGATCACCACCGAAGCGAGAGTGCCATACGCTTTGTCGCGCTCACTGTAGCTGCTGACGACATGGCTCTCGATCGACCCGATCGAAAGGTAGTCCAGATGCTTGAAATTTTCCACGCGAACCTTGCCGAATCCCGGGCCGATCGCGGAAGCAATCGAAGCCTGAAGCGGCATCGTGTCGACAACGGGAAGCGAAATATGGCCTGAGGCGCCCACCGCCTCGGTATGGTACAGGAAGGTATGTGGCATAGATAGCGGAGATTAGCTTACTGGAATCGAAGGGTAAATGGGAAGCGCGCGAGCTCGGCCTTGCCTGCGCCGGCGGCAGCCTCGATCACCAGCACGTATTTGCCGGCGCCCAGTTGGCGCGTCGGAATCAGCACGTGAATCGCGTCTCCCGCCGCGCCGGGCTTGACCGTTATGGTGAATTTCTCCGCGCCGGATGCATCGCGCAGTACGGCCTCATAGGACGGATAATCGCCGTCCCAGGTCCGGTCCAGATAGAGCGTGTAGAATTTCGACCCGGCCGCCGGCGCGACCACGGTTTCCTCGCCGCGGGCCTGCGCATACAGCGGAAACGCCGCGACCGCTTGCACATTTTCGCGCGGCGCGAAAGCCGCGTAGCCGGCGAAAATTCCGAGCACCAACGCTGCCGCTATGGCCGACGAAAGCCATAGAGGCGAAAAACCCCGCCACCAGCCCGCCGCGCTCTCGGGCACGGTCGCACTGGCGGGAATCGGGGCCGGATCCTGCCCGGCAAAAATCGCCCGGGCATTCTCCTGAAAAATGGTCAGCGCCCTCAACTCCTCCGAGCACTGGGGACAATCGAAGAAATGCCGTTCGAATTCCTCGACTTCGGACACGGCCAGGTCGCCGAGCATGTATCGCTCTACCGCCTTCATTTGTTCCGCGTCCAAATGATCCATCTTCCACTCGCCTCACTTAATTAATGTGTTCTCAACCAACCAGCCGTTTCATCCCCGTGACATAATTCAAAGATAATCCCGCCCACCCTTGTCGAGCGCCGCCCGAAACCGGATCTTCGCCCGATGCACCAGCACTCTCAGATAATCCCGATTCACCTCGAATCGCTGGCACACTTCCGCCTTGTCGGCGTCCTCGAGGAATACCGCGCGCAGAATACGCCGGTCTTTTTCGGGCAGCTCGTCGAGCACCTCCCGCACCAGATCCTTGCGCTCGCGCGTCACCACTTCGCCCTCCGGATTCATGCTCCGGTCCACCAGTTCATGCGCGTCCTCCGGCATCGCCGGATGCCGCGTCGAAGCCCGCAGCAGCTCCATCATCACGTTGATCGAAACCGAATGAACGAACGCCCCCAGCCTCTCCGGATGGTCCATCGACTTATCGGATCGTAAAAAATTCAGCACCCGCAAGAACGTCTCCTGCCGGATATCGTCGATCAACTGCCAGGACCGCAGCCGGTACCGCAGCGACAGCCGGATGGCGTTGCTGAAATGAAGAACAAAATGCCGTTCCGTATCCGCGTCGCCCTGGCGAAGCCGGATCAGGTAGTCATTGTCAAAGGGCGTTTTGTTCAACATTCAGGATACTCCAGCCCGTTAAACTGGAGTTACCCTAATAAAGTACGATGCCGCTCTCCCGCTTCGACAGCCTCACCCGGCGCTGGTTCACCACCCGTTTCCCCGCGGTAACGGAGCCGCAGTTGCTCGGCTGGCCCGAAATCCAAGCCGGCCGCGACGTGCTGATCTCCGCGCCCACCGGCTCCGGCAAAACCCTGGCCGCATTCCTGATCGCGCTCGACTCTCTGGTGCGCAAGTCCCGTACGGGCGAGCTTGGCAATCAGACTGAAATTCTCTACGTCTCGCCGCTCAAGGCCCTCTCGAACGACGTGCAGAAGAATCTCGACGTGCCTCTGTCCGGTATCGCCGATCTGGCCGCCCAGGAAGGCATTCTCCTCGCGCCCATCCGCACCGCCGTCCGCACCGGCGACACGCCCTCCTCGGAGCGCCTGCAAATGATGAAGCACGCGCCGCACATCCTGGTCACCACGCCCGAATCGCTGTTCATCCTGCTCACCTCCGAAGGCGGCCGCAAAATGCTGCGCCATGTGCGCACGCTCATCCTCGACGAAATTCACGCCGTCGCCGGATCGAAGCGCGGCTCGCATCTCGCGCTCTCCGTCGCGCGGCTGGAAGCGCTCGTTC
>JBEKOZ010000432.1:0-4863 GCA_049521275.1 Bryobacteraceae bacterium
AAGAATCATTTGTTTCAATGCGTTCTGCCAGCCCTCCGGTGTGGTCCGCTCCCACGAAATACGCTGCATGTTGCCCCGGTCGTCGCTAGCGTGGCAGCTTCCGCATTTCGCGATCACCAGTGGATCGGTGACAGGAATACCTTCTTCCTTTTCGGCCGCGGGCACCGTTCGATTCTGAGTCTGATTCGCCGCCCGGGTGGACTGGCCAGAGACAAAGGCAGCGAACAAAGTGAAGAAGCTGAGGCTGCCAAATTTCCGCACGAAGGAGCCTCGAATCCTTCGCGATGTTCTGGTCATTCTTTTCTCCATTACTGCTAAATGCTTTTCGGCCCACCGCTGGAGAGCATGCTCGAATACTAGGGAGACAACAGTTTAGACGTAACGGACAAGGCCTGACCGCGACCGGCGATTTAGAACGGCAATTGAGAGTATAACGCGTTCGTTCTGAAAGCCAAACAGGAATAACTTGGCCCGCGCCCTCTACACGACGCTTGGCTCGCAGGTTCTCTGCTGCTGACGGCGGAGGGTTTCAACAGTACGAGAGTCGAGAAATCTCCTGTACCGCTTTGAGGCGAGTTCAAGAGGACAATGGGAGCACAGGCCGAGCGCGGCGAGTTCATCGAAGAGTTTGTTCGAGTGCCGCTACATTCTTCTTGCGTTCGGCGTCAATCAAGGGCGGTCCATCAGCGGCGGTGAGAAGAAAACGCTCCGCGAAGGAGACGCGGTGCACATCACGTGTTGCGTTCCGTCAAGCCAACAATGAGCATGGAAACTGCTGTATGATGGCGCCTGGCTACGACCGGTCCGCCGCAGACGGCTCCTTCTAGTCGCGGCTCGTTTTTCGACGCCTGTGGATTCATCAAGATGCGCGAGCCGCGACCAAAGGGCGGTCAACGCCGGTGTTTTCTCAGGCTCTGATGGTCGGCGAGGGGACGGCCGTGATAACGATTTCTCTGCCATCAGAAGGCGACATTAATCGCCTGTGATCACAAATCTCGACCAATAATAAGGGTGTCTCGAGTCCCTTATCGTTCCCGTCCTCATCTTCTCCTGCGCCCGCCTCAGAGCCTCGCTTGCGCCGATCTCCGGTCTCTGCTGACGGAGACGATACATGCTTTCCATCAGACGTACGGTGGCTTGATTATCGACGTTCCAAAGGCTGGTGATGACGGCCTTGGCTCCGAGCCTCTGCGCGATTTTGCCGAATCTCTCCGCTTCGCGGCCGTCCCCGTCGCCGTTGGTGAACGACGCGCTTGATGCCGAAAGCGTAAGCAGGTCGACGCCATCGAACAGGTTCGTAGAAGCTTCGAGGTCCGCCTCGCTCAGTGTGCTGCCATGTGCGAACAGAAGATGGGACCTGGAGGCGGTGCGTTGAAAATCGAAGCGTGAGGCGATATGCACGACGTTGTTGCCGGGTTGCTTCAAGTCATTCGTGAACGTCTCTCGAGTGAAATCCGTGTTCAAGCGGATCACGCCCACGATCGGCTGGCCGCCGGTCTCCCTTTCGCGAAAAATACTGTGCAACTCGTCGGGGACCGAAGACAACCTGCTGAATTCGAAGAGGGGTTCAGAAACTCCGAAGCCAATACCCCGCCACGCCGCATGGGGTGTTTCCACCGGACGCGTCAACCGAGTAGGGGTGATCAACGAATTGCTAAAACTGCTTACAAGGTAGTCCTTCCCGTCATGTAAGGCAGCGATGGGGATATACCTCAGCGCCCCGTCGATCGACCACAGAATCGCATTCGCTCCCGTACGATCGAGGTCCCTCCGCAGGCCTTCCGGGAAAACGATCCGATACAGTTCCTTCGCAAGAGGCAGCGGATCGGAGTTCGGATTCTGCAAACGCTGCCGGAATTCGAAGACCTTCGCGTTCAGATCCGTTTCCGTGATCGTCGTCGTGTACGCTTTGCGAGAGCCACCGGTGACGAGCATGGCAATGAACTTATCCGGCAACGCCAGCGTGTAGATCGCCACCACTTTCCGGCCGAGTTTTGGAAATTCCTCTGCGGGCCGGGCGGAGGAGGGCTGGCTCCCTTGCTGCTGAACAAATTGAAGCAGTTCGTTATTTGTCCCAATGGCAGTAAGCTGATCGAGACGCTCTAATGATTTCTTCTCGAAATCAAGCAAAGCAGGAGCCTTCTTTTGGACTGCGCCGGACTCGATATCTTTTAGAAGGTTGAGCACTTCCTCGGCTTCCGCGAGCCGTTGTTGTTCGACCAGCAGGCCGGCCAGATTGCGGCACGTCCACTCAATGGGCTTCTCATAGCCGGGGATGAGGTAACCACTGACACCGGGGCGGTCGTTTTTCTTCTCGCGGAGCAAGGCGCCTGCCGCCAGTTTTCCAAACCGAATGGCGGCGTCCAGCGCGTGCTGGTCTCGAAACAGCAGGCTGAGTTGATTGAACGCAGCGGCCTCGCCTCTCCCGTCGGATCCCGCGCGAAAGATCGGTAAGGCGTGGGTGAAGAGTTCCATCGCTTTCGACGACTCGCCCAGGCGGGAATAGCCCACGCCGACATACATGAGCGTACTGCCGCCCGCATCGGACGCCAGGGCTTGATTGTAGAAATCCAGCGCCCTTGATTTTTCGCCCAGGTCGCTGTAGATTTGTCCGATTTTGGCGAGGGTATCCAGTTCGTTCCGCCGCGCGGGATGGGGCGGTTCACGGAAGAGTGGAAGAGCCGCGTTATAATTCTTCAGCGCCGATTGCTTTTCCCCTATCGCGGCGTCGACGTCTCCGGCGGCTAGGAGATCCGTGGCGTGATAGTAGCTTTGCCAGTCCCAGTCTAGCGTCCGAAAATTTCGCAAAATGCCGCGCTCGAACGTTGACTTGTAGTATTCGAGCGCCTTTCGCTTGTCGCCGAGATCGTAATAAATGGCTTCGATGACGCCCAGCGTTTCGAGCGTGGCATTCGCGTCTCTCCCGGACGCGAGCGACCGGGTGTAGAAATCCAGCGCCTTCCGATCGTCGCCCACGCCGTCGCAGAGAGAGCCGATCTTGTACAGCGCATTGGTCTCGCCCTTGTGGTCACTCCGCCTGCGGCGGATCGCGAGGGTTTGATTGTAGAACTCCCGCGCCATCTCGGGCTCCCCCAGTGCAGCGTAAACATCGCCCATGCCGGACAAAGAGTCGGCTTCCGCGTCGGGATTGGCAACGGCGCGCCGGACCGGCTGGAGTTGGCGGTAGAACTCCAACGCCTTTTGCATATCTCGCAGAATGAAGTACTGATGGGCGATGAAGTCCAGCGTCGCGGCTTCACCTGCGCGATCCCCCGCGGCGCGGTAGCTCGCTAAAGCCTGCTTGTAGTAATCCAATCTCTTCTCGGGCGTTCCTCCCGCCGCGTGCGTGTAAATGAAACCGATTCTATGGAGACAGAGCGCTTCTTCGTACGGCTCCCCCAACGCCCGCCAAAGCGATGCCGCCTCCTCGTAAAAGGGGACGGAGTCGACATAAAGGCTTCCTGAGATCTCCTTGGTCACGGCCGCGCGCGATTTGAATTCGGCCTGGATCCGCGCTCGATCGCGGTTTGATGGCGGTCCGAGTTCCGTTAGCTCGATCTCATAACGCCCGCTATCGTTGAGATATTGCTCGACGGTCACCGAATAGGTTCCCGCCACTTCGGCTATCCAACTCGCGGTTTCCCGCCCGAAGGAGTAGTTGAAGTTGATCTCTTCGCCCGGCGAAAGCGAGCGAGAGCTTTTGTTCGGGCTGTAAGAGGTGAGGAGTGTGCTGCCGGCTGGATCGAGAACGCTGAGCGCCAGATTTACGCCTTTCTTGCGCGCAATCACTTGTGAAAACTGGCCTGCGCCGACGTCGACTGTGAAAACGTCACGCTGTCCGCGGCCTAGTTCGCGCTCGATGGGCTTGTGGATCTCCAGTTTCCCGGCTGCGCGCGCGACTGGTGGAGGCTGCGCAACGACGATCGAGGGCACAACGAAAACCAGCGCAGCGAAGCACGTGCCGCGAATCATGGTAAGCGAGTATATCTCCTTTGTGGCTAGGGGGAGAAGCCGGGGGAAAACCCGGGGCGGAAGGCAGGCGCGGTGATTATCGCGTGACCACATCGATCACTGAAGTCGGGACAAAGGGCCGGCGTGGCACCCAAGTCTCGGCCGATAATGCTACATATCTGGCAGCTGCTATGCATGCGGATTTTAACAGGCCGATCCTGCGATTGCGGCCTGAGACGACAGTGGCGGGTCGCTGCCTCGGCGGAATTGATGGCCGTTCGTTACGATCCGGAACATACGATAGACTACACACAACTTCGGGGAAGATTGCGTAAGAAAAGCGTGTTGCCGTGGTTCAACGAAAGGGGGTAGCTACGATGATGAAAGTTACGATTACTGCGCCCTTGCCGACGACATGGGTGTCGCGCAAAATGTCCGAGAACAAGTTCGCACCGCTGCCCGGGCTTCCCGCGTGCGCGACTCTGGCAGTGGAGAGCGGCGATCCCTCCAAGGGTGCTTCCATGATCCTGTTGAAAGGCCCGGCCGGCTGTGTGATTCCTTGGCACTGGCACACGCCGACTGAACAGGTAATGGCCGTGAGCGGATCGGCAAAGGTGGAGATGAAAGATGCCGGACAGGCTTCCTCACTGGGTCCGGGAGGTTACGTGCGTCGGACCCTATGAAATCTTGGGGCCTATCGGCGCCGGCGGCATGAGTGAAGTGTACAAGGCGCGCGACCCCCGGTTGGGCCGTGACGTCGCGATCAAGTTCGCCACGAAGCTCGCGCCATCGCCTCCCTGAAGCTCCGCCGGCTTATGGCCCTTCTGGTACTTCAATTCGCGAGTTGGCACATTGTGTGCCGCAGGAATGCCTTTAAGGTTAGCTCCAGCGCGTGGAAATAGGGGAAATATA
>JBEKOZ010000433.1:0-4861 GCA_049521275.1 Bryobacteraceae bacterium
ATCCTTCAATGATAGTCAGGTAGGCGCGATGCGGATTCTCGCGGCGCGTGAGAGGCGTCTCGAAGGTATCGTCGGTATCGAGGCTGAGCCCCGTCACACGCTTGTTCCCCGCTTCGAGTTGTACCAGCATCTGCGGCAACTGGTTGTAGCTGGCCGATCCGCAGACCATGCTGACATGCGGCGCTTTTTCAAAGACGCGCTCGCCTTCCTGTTGCGCAACGCAGCCCAGCACGACGAACTTCTTGCCCTTGGAATCGCGCTTAAACTGTTGCAGGCGGTTGAACACCTTCTGCTCCGCCTTATCGCGAATGCTGCACGTGTTATAAAAAACCAGCTCCGCCTCTTCCGGTGTCGCGACCTGGGAATAACCTTCGCCGATCAGCGTGCCGATGACTTTTTCCGAGTCATGCGCATTCATCTGACAGCCGAAAGTTTCGATGTAGAAATTTTTCACTGCTGTCTCCATTGTACGGGAACAGGCGTGCCGCGTCGCTGCTCAGCATCTTCTTGTTTGTGCTAACGAGCCGCGACCGCAGGAAGCGGTTTCCGCCGACGTTTCGAGGATGGCACCGGTCCGCATGCTGACGCATGGCGGTTCAGTTGAGGCCCAGCAGTAGCGGCAGCGGCGCAGCAGTCATCGCGGAACCGCCATGCGTCAGCATGCGGACCGGCGATCGACCGATAAAATAAGGTATTCCCTCTATTGAAGCCGGTCGGGGTTTCGCTTAGCCTTAGGGTGTGCGGACTTTCATTTTTTTCGTCGCCACCGGCCTGGCCGTCGCCCAGAGCGCGGCCACCACAACCACCACCGATATCAACGGGAATCGAATCGCAGCCGGACAAACCGTGGCGACCGATGGCATCGTCACGGATCTGCGCCAGTCGATTAACGGCCGCGAAGTGCCTCTGGAGCAAGTGGAACAGAAGGTATTGAGCCAAAGCGGCAACACCACCGTCACGGAGCGGATTATTCGCCACTATGGCGCAAACGGCGTGGTGGTCCAGACCGATCGCGTGGTGACCGAAGAAACGAAAACCGGCGAAGGCGAGTCCGTGGTCCACTCGGCGACGTATCGCAGCGACATCAGCGGCAATATGGCGGAAGCGGAGCGCAAGACGGTCGAAACCCGCAAACAAGGTGACGCGACCGTGACCGACACAGCGGTCGAGAAGAAGGATCTGAGCGGATCGTTTGCCGTCGCGGAGAAGCGCTCGGCGACCAGCGAGCCGACTCCTACCGGCAAGAACGAGAGCGAAACGGTCATGCTGCGCGATGCCAACGGCAACCTGTACGAGGCCCAGCGCTTGTCGACCACGGAGACAAAGACCGGGAATCAGGTGCTCCGCAACACAGCGATTTATGAACCGAATGTGGACGGCCAGCTGTTGCTGAGCCGGCAGGAGGTCAGGAAGGCGACGAGCAATCCGGACGGTTCCTCCAGCGAGGAAGTTGAAATTTTCGGCCGCACGTCGAACGGCCAGGCGCGTGAGCCGGGTGCGCCGCCGTCATTGACCGAGAAAAGAGTCATCGATCGCCACCTTGGCCCCGGCGGAGAGATCGTCGAAACGCAAAAAGTGCAAGTGCCGTCGATGAACGACGGACGCCTGGATCCGGCAAGACCCGTCTCAGAAACAGTCTGCCGCGGCGAGTGCGATAAGAAACCTTAGTTATACTCAGAGTATGAAGACAGCGGTCTCCATACCTGACGACGTGTTCAAAGGCGCGGAGCTTCTCGCGCGACGGACCAAGAAATCCCGAAGCCGCCTGTACGGAGACGCGGTCAAGGAGTACCTGGAACGCCACGCTCCGGATGAGATCACCGAAGCAATGAACCGGGCCTGCGAGGGATGCGAGCAACCTGCAGACGGGTTTGTTGCTGAAGCCGCGCGGCGCGTGCTGGAGCGCTCCGAGTGGTGAGGGTTGTTTGAACGCCCATGACTTGATTTCAAAAGGCGAGATCTGGTGGGCGGACCTACCGGCTCCCGCCGGATCGGGTCCCGGATTCAGAAGACCAGTTGTTGTCGTGCAGAGCGATGCCTTAAACTGCAGCCGCATCGCCACCGTGATCTGCGTCCCTCTGACAAGTAATCTTCGCCGCGCAATTGCGCCCGGAAATGTTGCGTTGTCGGCTCGGGTCACCGGACTTCAGAAGGAGTCTGTCGCAAACGTTTCCCAAATCTTGACTCTTGATAGAGACCTGCTCACGGAGCGCGTAGGCAAACTTCCACCCGGCAAGCTGCAGTTAATCCTGGCGGGAATCGATGTCGTTCTCGGCAGATAATCAGAGCAACGAAAGAAAGCTCTCCCCCGCCCCGATCCTCGCGCCGAAATTCTCCGCTACCGTCTGCCCTATATCCGATAACGACGCGCGCGTCCCGAGATTCACACCATGCTTCACCTGCGGCCCGCAGGCGAGCACCGGAACGTACTCGCGGCTGTGGTCGGTTGACGGAGTGGTCGGGTCGCAGCCATGATCCGCGGTGAAAATCGCCAGATCGTCCGCGCGCAGTTTCGACGCAAACTCCGGAAGCCACCGGTCGACCTCCTCGAGCGCCCGCGCGTAACCTTCCACGTCGTTGCGATGCCCGTACTGCTGATCGAAGTCGACCAGGTTGACGAAAATGATCCCGCGGTCGACCGCATCCATGGCCGACAGCGTCTTCGCCAGTCCGTCGGTATTGCTCCTGGTCTTCTCATACTCGCGAATGCCGCGCCCCAGGAAGACGTCGAAAATCTTTCCGATGCTATAGACGTCGATAGCGCGACCTGCGAGCTGGTCGAGCAGCATTCCCTTGGGCGGAGGCACCGCGTAATCGTGCCGGTTCGGCGTGCGTGTGAACGCTCCCGCCTCGCCGATAAACGGACGCGCGATCACCCGGCCCACTTCATAAGGACCCCGCAAAATCTCCCGCGCAGTCTCGCAAATCTTGTACAGCTCGAACAGAGGAATCACGTCCTCGTGCGCGGCCACTTGAAACACGCTATCGGCCGAGGTGTAAACAATCGGCGATCCCGTCCGCACGTGCTCCTCTCCCAATTCCTTGATAATCTCGGTGCCCGAAGCCGCCTTGTTGCCGATCGTGTGGCGGCCGATGCGCCGCTCGAATTCATCCATCACCTCGCGCGGAAAACCGTGCGGGAACAGCGGGAACGGTTTTTCGAGATGAATCCCGACCATCTCCCAATGCCCGGTCGTTGTGTCTTTTCCAGGCGACGCGAGCGCGCACTTCCCGTACGCCCCGGCAGCCTCCGCGGCGGGCTTGAGACCCGTCAACGGCTTGATATTCGCGAGGCCGAGCTTCGAAAAATTCGGCAGATTGAGTGGACGCTGCCGCGCGATGTTGCCCAGCGTATCGCTGCCCGCGTCGCCGTATTCGGCCGCATCCGGCATCTCGCCGATTCCCACGCTATCGAGCACGATCCAGATCACTCGCCGAAAGGTCATGGCGCGAGCGCGCTCTCGATGCGCTCGGAAAGCTGCGCGACGAAACGATCCGGCAAAAACCCGTTCATTCGGCTGGCCAGGCGGCCCTGCTTGTCGAAAACGATGGTCGTCGGAATATCATTCACCTGCAAAAGCTTCTGCAAGCCGTCCTCGAAGTAGACCCTGGCTTTGCTCCACTTCTGCTGATCCAGAAACGGCGAGACGATGTTGTGATCCTCATCCGTATCGATCGACAGCAGCACCACGTCGTCGCGGCCCTTGAAGCGCTCCTTCACCTGGTCGTACATCGGATGCTGCACGCGGCAGGGAGCACACCAGGTGGCCCAAAAATCGAGAATCACGACCTTCCCCTTCAAGCTCCCCAGCAGCAGTTTCTGTCCATCCAGACCGCTGACGGTGAACCCCATCGGATCGCTGACGCTGGCGTTCGGATCGAGCGCGTTCAGCATCTTGTGCCGCTGCTCCACCAGCAACGCCGTGCGATCGTAGGCCTCCAGAATCACATCGCCCAGACCTTTTTCGGACGCGTGCGACTGGCGATAAATCTCGCCCATCCGCTTCCGGTCCTGTACGCGATCCGAGTCCAGCGCGCGGATATCGGGGATGGTGAAGGCGTCGGCAAGATGCGTCACCGCCTGTTCGTCGAAGCCCATCGCCGCGAGTGCCCCGCCCCATTCCCGCGCCGATTCTTCGCAGGCATAAGTCGCAAACGACCGCGCCGCCAGCCTGGCAGCCTCTTGAAAATCGCCCATCGCCGACTTCGCGCGCGCCTGATACAGCAGCCCACGCGCGACCCCTCGATCCCCTTCTTCCCGCCGCTTCGCCGCGCCCAATCCGATCGATTGCGGCAGCTTCTCCACCACTTCCTCGAAGTGCCGCGCGTACGCGAACGCCTTCTCGGCGTGCTCTTTTCCGCCCAGCGCCAGCTCCGCCTTCGCCACCCGGTCCAGGAAGAAAATGTCGTCCGGTGTCGACGCCAGCACGCGCTCGCCGTACAGCACCGCGCGCCGGTCGTCCTTATTATCGACTCCCGCCTTGGTCAGGGCCCTCTCGATTTCCCTCAGGTGCGACGTGTTGGGATATTTGTTCAGGAACGCCTCGAGCGTGCGCGTTAAATCCAACGGACTCGAGCCCGCCTCATCCACTGCGCGCTGCAAATCCTGCTGTTCCTCATTGGGCTGCGCAGCCGGTGGAGTCTGCGCCGCGCCGATCGCCGCGGCCATCAGACACATCGTCCACTTCATCGCGCCTTGGCCTTTGACGCGCGAATCCACTCGCCCAGCACCGCCGCCCTCCGCCGCGCCATGTGCAGATAAATTTCGTTCTGCGCAATCTGGTCCAGCAGGGGCAGAAACTGATCCGCGCCCATCAATCTCCTCTGCATCCAGTAATTTTCCACGTTGATCAGGACCTCG
>JBEKOZ010000434.1:0-4836 GCA_049521275.1 Bryobacteraceae bacterium
GGTGGTTTGGCGAGAATACCGAATCTTTCCGATTCCATCCATTTCGGGCCGACAATTCTGTCTGCGGGTAAATCCCCGTACGCAAACTGAATCAGATCCAGGAGCGAAATGCCGCGAAAGTCCACCCGTCCTCCCGGCTGCACGCTTCCCTCCAGTTCCGCACCGGGCTTGCTGGGGCGTATGTCCGCGACTTCGAACTCGGTGGGGTCGGCGGGGAACCTTTCCTCAGTACCCGGCGGATTCGGGGTGGGCGCGCGATTCACACTGTCGATCGCGAAGACCGGCATCGGCTGCTTTCGTTCTTCCAGTCTCAGTCCCAGTTGCGTCTCGACTGCATCGAAAATCGAGATGGGATTTTCGCCGCCCAATCTCAAGCTGAAGTCGTAGCCGCGCGTCAGGCCGGTCAGATCCACCACTGGATGGTTGAGGGCATTGCGAGGCGCCCAGGGACGAATTCGGTCGGCCAGCGCGGCCATGGTCAGGTTGCGACAGGTGACCACCAACTGGCCGTGATCGTTACCCATCCGGCAAGTGGACTCGTCGGCGCTATCCGCTTCTTTGAGGAGCAGGCGTTTCCCCGGCAACAGGGCGAAAACCGGCATGGGCTTGTCCGCTGTATGCATTGCGAGCTTGAAGCGGTCGGCTAGAAGCGCCCGCAACATCAGCTTCATGGTTTCCTCCGACGATCCGCGCGGGGCCCTGGCGCGCACATCGAAGATATCCGTGCCTAGCGAGGGTGGGCCTCCGGTAATGACCTCGTCTTCGACGCCGTAAGCAAACATGATCAGATTCACCAGCGTCGCGCCGCGCAAGTCGAGGCGGCCTCCGGGCAGGAATTCGCGCGCCCACTTCGTGCCCGGCTCGCTGACGCGAACATCCGCGGCGTCAAACACTGGAGTCTGCGCGAACGCCACGCAGGGAAAGAGCATGAGCAGCTTTATCATTTGACTCTTTCCTAGCACTTTAAACGCCAAGCGCGCGGTGCCGCCTTCAGATGCTAATTCATCTCCGCCAGCTTCTTTTTCTTATACTCCTCGTACTGCCGCTTCAATTCCGGGTCCTTGGGTGAGGGGTAAATATCGCTCGATTTATACTTGCCGGTCTTGATCATCATCTGCGTCCACTCGTCGTGAATGTGGATCTCGTCGGCGTTTTTCACGATCCGCTCCACCAGGTGCGGAGGAATGAAATAAACTCCTTCGCGGTCGCCGAAGACGACGTCGCCGGGCATCACCGTCGCATTGCCGATGCGGATAGGAATATTCACGCCGGTGAGCATCACCTGGCCGATCGGGGTGGGATGCACGCTGCGGAAATACGCGCCCATCGGGATGGGGAAAATCCCTTCCAGATCGCGGATCGCTCCGTCGATCACCATGCCGGTTTTGGTGGCTTGATAAATATAGGTGGCCAGATTGTCTCCGACGAAGGTTCCATTTTCTTCCTTGCCGAAAAGATCGGCCACCATGACGTCGCCCGTCTCCAGCATGTCGATGGCGCGCTGATTGCTGTTGCGATGGCCTTGTTTGTTGGCGTTGGCCTCGATCACATCATTCACGTCCTGGCGCAAGGGCATGAATTGCGCGGTGAAGGCGCGCCCGATGAGCTTCTTCTCGGGATGGAGAATGTGCCAGTGTCCTTCATACTGATTCTTGTAGCCGACGCTGTCGAGGATGGTCCAGACCTCTTCGGCGCTCATCGCCTCGAACTTCTTGAGCAGACGGTCGGGGACCTTCGGACGGCCGTCGGCGGAGCGCTCAAAGGGATTTTGCGGAGTGTACTCGATGAGCTGCTCGCGGGTGAACTGGAAAACCTGCGCCGGCATCGAGCAAGCGGCCGCAATCAAGAAGATTAGAAAACGTGACATGGTTTTGGGGAAGCATATCACTGTTTGCGGTCTACGGATGAAGCGCCAGCGTGACTTTTCCGTCCGGACCCGAATAGATCAGCTCCAGCGAATGGATGCCCGACGCCTTGCCTCCGTAGCGGAAGAACAGCAGGCCTGCTTGGGGAAGCGGGTGATTTCCCTCCGGGAAGATTTCTTTCTTCACGCGCTGTTCCCACTCGCGCTGGAGCTTGGCGGGAGGATGAACAACCGGCGGAGGTTCCCCGCCGCCAAGGCCGCCTTTGTTGCCCAGCGCGCCGCCCGAGTTGATGGCGGTCTTCGATGTCTTCGGGTCCTCGCCAGCAGGCACGGGCGGCTCCCATTCAGGATCTTTGAGGGACTTGAAGATCGTCTCGTAGTACTCGCTCGAGTGCGGATTTTTCTTGCCGTTGATGCGCAGCGAAAAATCCTGAAACGAGAGAGGGGTCCGAGCTCCCGGAGGGCCAAACACTCCGACTTCCACGGTCACAAAATCCTCGGTGGAGAGAAGACCCTCGGGCGTGGGGACGCCGTGTTGAAAGAACTCCGCGCCAATGGTCAGCTTGCCGGCCTGTCCGTGAGCCTGGTAATCGCCGGGAGTCGCCCGCGCCGCCATGCCTTTCGTTGCGCTGGCCGCCTGGTCCTGTTTTGGGTCCTCCTGAGCTGGTGTGCTTTGCTGATCTGCACGCAGGCATAGGACTGCAAGCAGCACCATTCCGAAATTGAAGAAATATCGCATTGCTGCTCACAAGCTAGCATAGTCGGCGGCGTTCGCGCGAAACGGAGGAACGGGGAACTTTTTTCGTTGACAAGATAGCGAATCCAGTGCTACATTTGCAGCATATGCTGCTTTTGTAGCATGCCAGCGATGAAAAAACTACTGCCTGATCGGATTTTGAGCCGCCGCGAGCGGCAGATGATGGATATTCTTTACCAGCGCGGCCGCGCGACCGCGGCCGAGGTTCATGAGCTGCTGGCGGATCCGCCGTCGTACTCGGCGGTGCGGGCCAAGTTGCGGGTGCTGGAGGAAAAAGGGCATATCCGGCATGAGGCGCAGGCGGCGCGCTACATTTATTCGCCGGTGGTGGCGCGGGACAAGGCAAAGGAGTCGGCGTTGCGGCATCTGTTGTCGACGTTTTTCGACAACTCGGCCGAGCAGGCGATGACGGCGCTGCTGGCGTTGAGGCCGGGCGGATTTTCACGGGAGAAGCTGGACGAACTCTCCGGATTGATTGAGCGAGCGAAGAAGGATGGACCCAGATCATGAGTTTTCTAATTGATTTCGGCATAAAGGCGACGCTGGTGATTTGCGTGACGTTCGTGATTGCATTCGCGATGCGACGGGGGTCCGCCTCGGCTCGATACGCGCTGTGGACTTGCGCGTTGACCGCGGTGCTTCTGCTGCCGGTGGCATCGTGGATTGGGCCGGGATGGAACATGCCCGCGGGCAGCGCATGGCGCCGCGCCACGCCCGTGGTGGAGCAGACGGGGCCGTCGGTTTCGGTCGTGGTTCAGGCCCGGCGTCCAGCGTCGGTGCCGTGGCCGGTGATTATCTGGATGGCCGGGGTGATCGCGGTGCTGTCGCGCATCGCGGCCGGGCATTACCGGGTGCGCTCGTTGTTCGGAAGCGCGGAGCAGTTGCGCGATCCGCGATGGCTTGCGCTGGCCGGGGAGGCCGCGGCTCGGGTCGGGTTACGGCGGACCGTCGTGCTGAAGCGCAGCATGGCGACCGACGTTCCGCTGAGCTACGGACTTTTTCGCGCCACGGTGCTGCTGCCGGGAGAGGCCGACAACTGGAGTGACGAGCGCCGGCTGATTGTCCTTTCGCACGAGATGACGCATGCGCGGCGGCTTGATTTGTTGTGGGGATTAGTCGCGCAAACGGCGGTGGCGGTCAACTGGTTCAACCCTTTGGTGTGGCTTGCCGCGAAGCAGTTCCGGAAAGAGCGGGAACGGTCCTGCGACGATGCCGTGGTGACGGCGGGAACAGCGAGCACCGTGTATGCGGCGCATCTGGTGGAGGTCGCCCGGGCGATCGCGCTCCCTGAAGCGGCACTGGGCATGGCGGATGGATTCGATCTCGAAGGACGGGTGCACGCGCTGCTGGATCCGGCGCGTAATCGGACAGCGGTCAGCCGGAGGGTCTGCGCGGCGATGCTGGCCGGCGCGCTGGCGCTGATGGTGCCGCTGGCGGCGATGCGCGCGCAGTCGGGTTCAGCTTCGGTGCCCCAAGCCTCGATCGTTGCGCCGGTGGAACACGGAGAAGGAGTGGCCGTGGCGTCGACAAAGAAAGAGGTCGCGATTAGCACGCCTATGCGGAGAGCTCCGGCGCGCGAGCATCCGGCCGCTTCCGAAGAGCCTCAGGCTTCTCCCCGCACTGGTATTGCCGGATCGGTGTACGACCCGAGCGGCGCGGTGATTCCACACGCGATGATATCCCTGAAGAATACGGGTGGGGCGAACGAGGAGGCCGCGGTCGCCGATGCCGCAGGTGGCTACAAATTGCAGGGAATCCCGGCGGGCGAGTACCTGGTGAAAGTGTCGGCTCCGGGGTTCGCGACGTATCAGAAGACGCTGACGCTGGAGCCTGGGGCGTCGGCGACGATGAATTTTTCGCTGGAGGTCGGAGAAGTGGTGATGACCGAAGAGATCGTGGCGAAGCGTCCGCCGCTGGGTATGCCGTCCGGCGCTCCGCAGAGGATTCGCGTCGGCGGAATGGTGCAGCCGATCCACCTGATCTCGAAGACGAGTCCAGTGTATCCGGCCGACGCGCAGGCGGAGGGGGTCGAGGGCACCGTGCTGCTGCGCGCGGTGGTTTCAAAAGACGGCGGCTTGCTTCACGTCACGCCGGTCAGCGGCGGAGATCAGAGACTGGTGACCGCGGCCGTGGCGTCGACAAAGAAAGAGGTCGCGATTAGCACGCCTATGCGGAGAGCTCCGGCGCGCGAGCATCCGGCCGCTTCCGAAGAGCC
>JBEKOZ010000435.1:0-4826 GCA_049521275.1 Bryobacteraceae bacterium
ATACGGTCTGGTATCTCGACCTCAAGATGCTCGCCGATTATTACGACGCGCACAAGTATCACCACACCGCGCCCATCTCCGCGTTTTACGCGCTCCGCGAGGGCCTCGCGGCGATTATGGAGGAAAGCGCTCCTAAACGTTACGCCCGCCACCGGCGATGCCACGAGGATTTTGTGGGCCGCATCGAAGCCATGGGCCTCTCGATGCACGTCGCCCCCGGCCACCGCATCGCGACTCTCAATACGGTTCGCGTGCCGGACGGCGTGGACGACGCCCAAGTGCGCCGCCGCCTGCTGGCCGATCATTCGATCGAGATCGCCGGCGGGTTCGGTCCCCTCGCGGGCAAGATCTTCCGCATCGGCCTCATGGGACCGCTCGCATCCAGGGAGAATGTGGAATTATTATGTTCCGCTCTCGCCGAATGTATCTTCGGGGCGAGTCCCGCGAAAAGTGCGCCACAACCTGCCGAGGATGCAACTCCTGATCCCTCGATGCGTAGGTTCACACTGACCAAGACGATCGAGGCCGCCAAGCTGAATCCGCGCACCCTGCGTCCGCTGACGCCCGTTAAATCGACGATTCCCTACGCAGCCATTCTCGAAAAACTGACGCGCGATCGCCACTTGCTGCGCTTCTATTATCTGGGCGAACCCTACGAGTGCCCCCAAACCGACATCGAGTCGGCGCTCGAGCCGCTCGCCTAATCCGAGCTGTAGTTGATCTCCAGCTTTCGTGCTTGCCTCGCCGCCAGAGCCAGCACTGCCAGCGTCACCACCACCAGTCCGCCGGCCGCCCACACCACCGGCGTCGCTTCCGCCGACGATAACAGCAGCGCCGCCAGCGCCGGCATCTCGCCCGGCCGCGCCACCACTGGACACATCGATTGCAAATAGAAAATCACGCTGATCTTTTTGAGCGCCGCCGGTAGAAACGGATTCGCGCTTTCCCACAGCAGCACCACCGCCGCCGGCACGATCGGATTGCGGAACAGCAGTCCCGCCGCCAGAAACACGCTCCCGTATCCTAGGCACGCCAGCGCCGTCACGCCCAGGTACGCGCCGATTTGCCCCAACCCCGGCCCATGCAGATACTCCGACATCGCCGGACCCGTCAAATGCCACCCGATCGCCAGCAGTTGCAGCGCCGTGCTCGTCGTAAAAATCACCACCGTGGCGATCAGCCCCGCCAGATATTTCCCCACCAGCAGCACTTCCCGCCGGATCGGCGCCAATAAATAAAAGTGCAGACTCTTGTCCAGCAGCTCCCCGCGGAACAGATTCGTGAAAATCCCCACGCACCCGAAGAAAATCGCCAGCCGCAGATAAAAAAACTGGAACTCCGTCGCGAAAATCAGCGAGTCTTTCGGAATCGTCCGCAGCTCACTCGTGCGGACGTCCTGTAACTCATCGTCCCGGAACACGAATACATAGTCGTTCTCGCCGTCGGTATAACGATAAATGGCCTGTTCCACCGGGTTCCTGCGGCCGCCAAACCGAAACACTCTCTTTGCGTAGGGCTCGCCTAGCTTTCGCTCGACCTGATCGCGCGACATCCCCGTCTTGATCGATTCGATCGCCTTGGCCGTCACCGGGTGCGTCGATTCCAACTCCGCCCTCCGGTCCCGGTCGTGAATCACTCCAATCGAATCCGCGAGAAACAGCGCCGCCGGCGCCAGCGCCAGCAGGTACACCCAAATCCCGCGCTTGGCGAAAAATGTTTTGCGCATCTCCAGGCGAATCACCGCGACAATCTGCGCCCGCCACAATCGCCAGTTCATTTGGTTGAAGCTCATTTGGTCGCATCCTCGCCGCCGATCAGGTATTCATAAATGGAGTTCGCGTTGTCATCGGCCGGCGTCACGCTCTCGATCGCGATCCCCTCCAGCGCAATATGATTCAGCAGCCGGTAAAACCTATCGGCGTCTCGCGTCTTGATCAGCAGCCCGCCGCCGTCGACGTGCAGCTTCACCTCCACCACGTGATCCGTCTCGAACACCCGCGACGCCATCGCCGACGGCCGGTCGCACCGGATTTGCACTTGAATGGGCTGCTCGCTGATCTCGCTCCGCACCCCGCTGATCTCGCCCTCGGCCACCACGTAGCCGTTCGCCAGCAGAATCACCTGGTCCGAAATCATGTCGACCTCATGCAGAATATGCGTCGACATGATCACGTGCCGCCCCTTCGACGCATACTCGCGGAACAGCGCGATCGTTTCCGCGCGCACCAGCGGATCCAGTCCATTCAGCGGTTCGTCGAGGACCAGCACCCGCGGATCGTGCGCGATCGCCTGCGCCAGTTTGATCCGCTGCCGCATCCCTTTGCTGTATCCCGCGATTTTCCTTTTCGCCGGCTCCACCAGGTTCACGCGCTCGATCGCCCTCCACGCCCGCGCCTCGCACTGCGCGTGCGTGTCGCCAAACAACCTCAGGAACGAGTAGACAAATTCAAACCCGGTCAGCCCTTTCGGAAAGGAATCGAACTGCGTCGAATACCCCACCAGCTTGAACAATCGTTCCGGATCGTCCGGCGTCGCTCCCAGCACGCGAATCTCGCCGCGCGTCGGCCGCACCAGACCGGTCATCAGATTCATCAACGTGGTTTTGCCCGATCCATTCGGACCCACGAGACTGGTAATCCCCGGCGGAATCGTCAGCGTGACCCGGTTCACCCCAAGCACTTCGCCATAAAATCGCGAGACGTTTTCAAATACTACGAGACTCTCCTCAATAGGCGGAGGTGTTGCGGCAGCTTCTGTTCCTGGCGCCTCGCGCCCGGCGCCTGGCGCCTGTGCAATCACTTCACCACCTCAAACGCCCGCACCTTTTTCGAGAGCAGCCACAAGCTGAGAGCCGACACCAGCGCCAGCACCGTCCACGCTTGCATCGCCGAAATCCCGTTGCCCGAATCGTAGCGGAACATTTGTCCCCACGCCGTCGACATCATCTGCGCGATGTCGATCAAGGACCCGTTCTTGGTCCGCATCACCGCGTTGATCATCGCGCCGAATCCCGCCCCCGCGAAAAACACTCCCAGAATCAGCCCGCCCGCTGCGATCTTCCATCGCACCCACGCGGAAATCGCCAGCGCAATCAGCGCCAGAATCACCGACCATACGAACAGCCCCGCGAACACCGCCCACGCGATCCAGAGGTTGTTCCTGGTCCACTCCCAACCGGCCATGTTCGCTTGAATGCCGAACAGAATCAGTCCCGGGATCCAGGTGATCCATGCCAGCAGGTACATCACCACCGTCATCCGTCCCAGCACGTATTCGGTGCGGGTAAACGGCCGGCACAAATAGAGCGGCATCGCGTTGTTGGTCACATCCGGAGACACCAGCGTCGGCCCCACGATCGCCGTCAGTAAATAAGCCATCGCCGATTGGAAATTGCAGAAGTACAGGAAGAAATGCTCATTCACCTGCGGCAGTGCTCCCCCCGGAACATTCAGCGCCTGTAGAAACGACAAATTGTGCGCGATATAGATGAATCCCGCGCCGCCGATCGGGTAAATGGCGCACGCCACCAGAAACATCAGCAGGAATTTCGATTGAAACAGTCGCTCATAACTGTAGCGGGGCAGAATCATGAACCGCGACCACTGCGGCGTCAACCCGCCCGAATACCCCTTATAAGTGCGCTTATAAACCGCCATCGTTAGCTCTTGTTCATCGGCGTTAATCGGCGTTCATCGGCGGCCATATTAATTCTCCATCGCCTTCAGGAAAATATCCTCCAGCGTGTCCCGCCTGTAATTCAGCCTCCGCAGCTGCAAATCGCGCTCCGCCGCCAGCCTATAAATTTCCCGCAGCTCGAACCCCACCGGACACACCATCTTGAATCGCCCATACCCGGCGTTCGCCGTTTCGCATCCCAACGCCGTCAGCGCTTCCGCAAATCCCGCGTCGTTGCCGCGCGTATCCAGCTCCACAAATCTCTTGTTGGCCCTGCGCTCTTCTTCCAGATTCGCGTAGTGAACAATGCGGCCCTGCTTCATGATCAGCACCTCTTCGCAGGTTTCTTCCACATCCCGCAGCAGGTGCGAGCACAGCACGATGTGCATATCGCTCACCGCCTTCATCTCCCCGATCAGCTTGATCATGCGAATGCGCGCCGGAGGATCCAGGCCGTTGGTCGGTTCGTCCAGAATCACCAGCTTCGGACCGTGCACAATCGCCTGCGCCAGCTTCGCCAGCTGCTTCATGCCCAGCGAATAGGTTCCCAGCGCCCGGTACCGCGCCTCGCCCAATCCGACATAAAACAAAACCTCGTGAGCCCGTTCGAGCGCCGCGTCTCTCGGCAATCCGCTCAACTCGCCCATCATGCGGATGAAGGAAACCGCGGTCATGTTGGCGATGAAGGAATCGTTTTCCGGCATATAGCCGACCACCGTCCGGATCTCCTTCTGCTCGCGCCGGATGTCGTGGCCGAAAATGGTAGCTGTCCCCGCCGTCAGCGGAACGAACCCCAGCAGCGATTGAATCAGCGTCGATTTTCCCGCGCCATTGGGCCCCAGCAACCCGATCGTGCGTCCGGAAAGCGAAACACGCAGATCCTTCAAAATATCGCGCGACCCGAACCGCACCCCCAGCCCCGCCAATTCAATCACAGGTTGCATAAGTTCTTATCGGCGCTCATCGGCATTCATCGGCGGCTAAAGTTTTCTTTCACCGCCCCAACGCCGGCATCATCAACTTGGAAAATAATTCCCCCGCGCCCGTTCCATTCAATCCTACCAGTGTGTCCAACCCCAACCCGAAGAAACTCCCCCGCGTCGCCGCCACAATCCGGTCCGGTTCCGCATACGCGTAAATCAACGTGGGAG
>JBEKOZ010000436.1:0-4820 GCA_049521275.1 Bryobacteraceae bacterium
CGCGGTACAAGCGGTTGAACACCTTCGCGTTCTGGCCGATCACCACCAGCGAGAACCGGCCGCCGGGACGCAGCACCCGCGCAATTTCCCGCAAGGTGAGAGCGATATCGTCGGGGCCGAGCAACTCCAGCAGGTAGCAGCACACCACCGCGTCGAAGCTCCCGGTGCGGAACGGCATGCTGCGTACATCGACCGCTCCACAGTGGGCCTCGGCCGAGGGAAATTCCTGCCGCGCTCTCCGCTGCGTCCGAGCCGCCATGTTCGGCGACAGATCCAGCCCGAAGGTTTTCCCGTCCGGATTTGCCCGCACCAGCCGCCGGAACATTTCACCCGATCCGGTCGCGATCTCCAGCACCTGCATCCCGTTTTCAATTCCCAAATGACGCATCGCGCATTCGTGCGCCTTGGAATGAAAGAAAAACGTACTCGCAGGGTAAATCGCCGACAAGCGATCGTACACCCTACGGGTGCGTTCCGCGATGGTGCGCGGCATGCCCTGCGCACGCGGAAGAGTTATGGAATAGTGGAGATCGCTCAATTTGCCCTCACGAGCTAACCACCAACGACTCGACTCTCCCCACCGTACCACTCACCTGCTCCGGAAGTTCGATTCCGGTGCTGGTTCCCTCGCCCAGCCGGCTGTCGATCCACATTTTATAGTCGTCTCCGAACAGAACCTTCAGGCGCTCATTCACGTTGCTGACGCCGATGCCCTGCTCGAACAGCGTCGCCAGCTTGCTCTCAGGAATCCCGACGCCATCGTCCTCCACCACAATCTGCACCCGGTCTCCCATCAGGCGGCTGCGCAGCTTCACCGTCCCTCCATCCACCTTGTTGGCCAAGCCATGCCGGATGCTGTTTTCGACAATCGGCTGGAGCAGCATGCTCGGCACCAGCATGTCCAAGGTCGCCGGATCGATGTCCTTCTGGACGCGCAGCTTGTCCCCGAAGCGCACCATCTCGATCGCCAGATAATCGTCGATAAACGACAATTCCTCGCGTAAAGGAGTTAGGTTCTCCTGCTGCCGCAGCAGACGGCGCAGGATTTTCGACAACTTGTAAATCACCTGCCGCGCCTGATCCGGGTCCTGACGAATCAGCGACGTCACCGAGTTCAGCGTATTAAACAGGAAGTGCGGATTGATCTGGCGGCTCAACGCCGCGAGTCTCGCTTCGTTGAGGCGCAGCTGCTGCTGTTCCAATTTTTTTTCGTTCCGGTTGCTGTTCCACACCTTAATCGGCAGCACCGTTGAGAACAGAGTGGCGGCATAGATGGCAACGATGATCCATGGCGAAAGGTGGGTCCAGGTTTGTTTAAGAGAAAAGACCGCGTAATGGTGCTGAATCTGAATTTGGGCGATCTGGGAGCGCAGCAGCTCGGTAAGAAGGATCGCCAGAATGCACAGCAGGCTGAACGCGGGCATCCGCAAATCGCGCTTGCGCGCCAGCCGCCACAGGTTCAGATCCGGAAATGGTGAAAACGTCCAGATCGCTTCCTTGTCCGGCGCCACATCGCGCAGCAGGCCGCCCAGCACACCGACGGCGGCGAGCAACGGCATGGACATCAGCTCGCCATGGATCATCGCCGGAATAGAAATCAGCACCCCCGACAGCAGCCCGGTCACATACCCGCCCAGCATCCCCATCACCATGCAGCCCTCCAGGCCGAGGTCCACCGCCGCGTAGGCATTGTCCGTCCCCACCACCCGGACGGCGACGCCCAATCCGAAGATCACCGCGCACACCACCGCCATTTGCACCCTCTGGGTCAGCGTCCGCTCTTCCCGCAGCAGCATTCTCTGGAACCGCTGCGACCGCGTGAGAATGCTGGCCAGGGACGCCGCCACCGCGAGCTTCATCAGCAGAATCACCAGGAGTTGTTCGGTGGGCGGCTGCAACGGCATGTCCACGTTCATTATAATGAAGTTAATCGCCGTCCCCACCCATGCTCCCCGCATTCGAACTGCGCAAGGTCGCTGAAGCCGATTTTCCGAGCCGGTTCGGGCACTTTCGCATGTACGGTTTTGAAGGCCGCGCCGACGGCATTGTCGAAGAGTCGGTGGTGCTGAAAATGGGCGACATTACGGGCGATCCGCCGCTGGTGCGCGTCCACTCCCAATGCCTCACCGGGGATGTTTTCCACAGCCTCCGTTGCGATTGCCGCGCGCAGTTGGAGCTGGCGCTCGAAACCATAGCGAACGAAGGCCGAGGCTTGCTGATTTACGAGCATCAGGAGGGCCGCGGCATCGGGCTCATGAACAAACTGCGCGCCTATGAGCTTCAGGACAAGGGCGCCGATACTGTGGAGGCAAACGAGCAGCTCGGCTTCGAGGCGGACCTTCGCGGATATGTGCTCCCGGCCGCGATTCTACGCTTCTTCGGCCTGCGCGCCGT
Organism: Bryobacteraceae bacterium; assembly: GCA_049521275.1. GTDB lineage: Bacteria > Acidobacteriota > Terriglobia > Bryobacterales > Bryobacteraceae > Palsa-187. The sequence continues at coordinate 2,395 of JBEKOZ010000436.1, forward strand.
GCGGCTGATGTCCAACAATCCGGAAAAGATCGACGCCCTGGAGCGAGCCGGCGTCGCCGTCACCGAACGAGTGCCCTGCCTGGTCGCCCCCATGGATTCGACCGAAGATTATCTGCGCACGAAAAAAGAAAAAATGGGCCACCTGCTCGACGTTTAGCAGCAGCGCCCAATCGCTGGTCCGCCCGAGTTTCCTTTACTGGGGCATATCCCGAAACAGCCCCATGCGTCAGCTTGGGGCTGCGTCACTCGCCAAAATAACCCCAAGCTGACGCATGGGGCTCGTACCGCCGCTGCCTTCCCGATGCTACGCGGACAGCCCACTAGGACCGGAACAGGACACTCTCTTTCTCAAACGTCCTGGTGGCGATTACAAACGCGATCCCCGCGTACACCAGGTTGGCGGCCGTGGTGATCGCAAAATTCGCCATCGTCGCATCGCCCAGCAGGATGCCGCGAATCATCTGGCTCGCGTTGAAAATCGGAATCAGACACAACGCGGGCGTCATCGCCATGCCCGACATTCCTCCCAACAGGGCTGGAAAAATCACCACCATCAGCAGCGGCGTCAGGTAGCTCTGCCCCTCCTTGTAACTGCGGGCGAACAGCGCGATGGCCAGCATCACGGACGCGGCGAACATCGCCATGGGGATCAGCGTAATGGCGATCAGCGTCAGCGTGTGTGCGTCGAGCGGCATCTCCCGCATCATCTCCTGCACTTCGGGCGATTTAGAACTCAGATTGCTCCCCTTGAGCGAATACGCCATGCTGCCCAGCGTCAGAATCGCGGTGATGAAAATCGCGGTCATGGCAGCGAAGGTTTTCCCGAGCACGATCTCCCGCCGCGACGCCGGGGCCGCCAGCAGCGCTTCCATGGTCTTGCGCTCCTTCTCGCCGGCCGTCATATCGATCACCGGATACATTCCTCCGGTGAACATCAGCAGCAGCACCACATAGCCGAGGACGCTGCCCCAGATCATCCCCGCCATCTTCTTGGCCCCGGCGATATTGGTGCGCTTCACCACGAACGGATTCAGCACGCTCTCCGGAATGCCGGAGTCGTGCAGCGATTCGCGCACCTTCTGCTCCTTCAAATCGTCGAGCGCCACGCGAACCCGCGCCGCCGCGGCGCTGGAGGTGGGATTGGAATTGTCCGCATAAATTTCAACCTGCACCGGCGTCCCGGGTGTCTCCTCGACACCCGCCGCCACCGTCTTCTTCAGCACGGCGTCCTTCAGATCGTCCACTTCGACCATTTGAATTTGCGCTTTCGCGAGCGCCTCGCGAAGAGCCGGCGTAGTCAGCCTGACGCCGACCGCCATGGACTTCGCCTCCTGCTCGGCATTCTCCTGCATCCGCGACATCAGCCGCGTGCTTACGTTCAGCATTAGAGGGATCACCAGCAGCGGCACCACCACCATGCTGATCAGCGTGCGCCGGTCCCGGACCAGGTCGAGCATCTCTTTTTTGTAGATCGCACTCACCAGGGAGAATCGCATATTTACTCCGGAAGCCCCAACAGATCGAGGAAAATCTCACGCAGCCGCTGTTTCCCGGTCGCCGCGCGCAACTCCTCCATGGTGCCCGTCATTTTCATCTTGCCGCCGCTGATCACGCCGATGCGGTCGCACAAGTACTCCGCCTCTTCCATCACGTGCGTGGAGAAAAGCACGCATTTTCCGGCCTTTTTCGCATCCATAATGGCCGTCTCGATGGTCCGGGCGGTGGGCACGTCCAGGCCGGAGGTCGGCTCATCGAGAATCAGCACCGGCGGATCGTGCAGCATGGTCCGCGCGATCGCCGTTTTCTGTTTCATGCCGGTCGACAGCTTGTCCGTGCGCACTCCGGCGAAGCTCTGCATGTCCAGCATCTGGAGCATGAATTGAATCCGGCCGGCTCGCCGCGCGGCGTCCATGCCGTACAGTTTTCCGAAAAAATCGAGGATTTCGAGCGGCGTCAGTCTCCCGTAGAGCCCCATATCGCCGGACAGGAAACCGATCTGCTCCCGCACTTTTTCGGCGTCGCGGGTGATCTCGAATCCATTCAATGTGGCTGTTCCGCCCGTCGGCTTCAGCAGCGTCGCCAGCATGCGCAGCGTGGTGGTCTTGCCCGCGCCGTTCGGCCCCAGCAAACCGAATACCTCGCCCGCGCGCACATCGAAGCTGACGTCGTCCACCGCGAGGCGGGTCCCGCGTTTCGTGTCCGAAAACGTTTTCGAAAGGCCGGATACTTGAATCATAAAGAGGACTTGATGAACTGCGTAATGTCGTTCTTGAGCTTCTTATGCGACGGCACGTCGATGTAGAACATGTGCCCGGCGTTGTAATATTCGAACACCACATTTTTCCGCGCGCCCGGATTGAGGCCCATGTGGCTGAAGGTGTACTCGGCCGCGAAATATGGCGTCGCCATGTCGTAGTAGCCGCAGC
>JBEKOZ010000437.1:0-5991 GCA_049521275.1 Bryobacteraceae bacterium
CGTGGTGACGACGCAGCTGGTGATCACGCTGCTGGCTTCGTGGTCGGGGAGGAAGGCGGGATCGTGGGGTCGAAAGCCTCTGCTGATGATCGGGTTCGGGGTCCTGCCGGTGCGCGCGGTGCTCTACACGCTGACTCACCATACGATTGCGCTCGTCGCGATTCAGATCCTGGACGGCGTGGGGGCGGGAATCTTCGGCGTGGTCTCGGTGTTGGTGATCGCCGACCTGACGCAGGGCTCGGGCCGCTTCAATTTCACTCTGGGAGCCATCAGCACGGCGGTCGGCATCGGCGCTTCGCTCAGCCAGGTGATCGCCGGTTCCATCGTGCATCACTTTGGTTACAACGCGGGCTTTCTCTTCCTGGCCGCGATCGCGGCGGGGGCGCTCGGCATCCTATACTTCTTCATGCCGGAGACACGCGACCAACGATTCCTGGATCCAACCCAAGGAGCATCCACCCCATGAGCACCATTGTTCTGCTGTCGATGTCGAACGTATTCATGACCTTCGCCTGGTACGGGCATTTGAAGTACGGCCACAGCTGGCCGCTCTGGAAAGCGATCCTGGTGTCCTGGGGGATTGCGCTGTTCGAATACTGCCTGGCGGTGCCGGCGAATCGCCTGGGCTACGGCGAGTTCTCGGGATTTCAGCTCAAGGTGATTCAAGAGGTGGTCACGCTGATCGTCTTCATGGTGTTCGCGATCACGTTTCTGAAGGAGAAACTGGCGTGGAATTATCTGGTGGCGTTCGCGTTTCTCGGCGGGGCCGCGTTCTTCGCTTTTGCGTTCAAGGCTCCCGGGCGGGCTCTCTGATACGAACTGCCGGAGGCTACTTCTTCACTAAGACGACGTCGGCCTGGCGGATTTTTCCTGGCTTCGGCTCGGTCTGAAAATTTACTTCCAGGAGATTGAAGGCGGGACCGGGGATCAACTCCACGGTGCCTTTCGCGCCGTCGCTGGTTACCAGGTTGAATACCTGATTGCGGGTGGGCTGAAGGTCTCCGGAGAAATCGAAACGCAGCACGGGGTCGCCGGTGCTCGCAGCCGGAAGTTTAAAACGCGCGAAGGCGGTGCCGGTGACGTGACCGTTCTCCTCATGCACCACCACGTCGACGAATTCGGGCTGCGCGCCGTGGTAGAGCGCGTTGGTTTGCGGATAGGTCCAGGCGCCGATGTAGCGCGCGAGCGGCACCGGGGTGACGGTGGGCGGCGCGGCCACGGGACTATTCACCGTCACGGTGGCAACGCCTGCCGGCACGACCGTGATCGGCGTGGCCGCTCCTTGCGCTCCTTCGCCGACCTTGCGGTAATATTCGGCCCAGGCGGCGGCTTCCCGATCGCTGTCCGCGATGGCCACCCGGGCGCCTTCGAGCATGGCTTGCGAGTGATCGAGCAGCTTGACGCGCGCCCGCTCGATGGCTTCGGCGGCCGCGGCTTCGGCATCGGCCGATTTGCGGCGCTCCGCGACGGCCAGGCCCAGGGCGTCCAGCGCGGTGCGTTCCCGCGCCAGCGCCTGCCGCAAGCGCTGAATGCCTTTATCCGGATCGGCGGCGAATGTGTCCATGGTGCGGGTTACCGAAGCGGATTCGGCGGCGATGAGCTCGGTTGCGGACGCGGATAATGCGGCCTCCGGCGTGAGAGCGGCGTTTTCGAGCCAGGAGACCTGTTGTGCCTGGTCCCGCGCGATGGCTTCGAACAGCGCCTTGCGCGCGGCCGCGCACTTCGCCGCTTCGGCCGCCATGCGATCGGCGCGCTGGGCGATGGGCGCGCCTCCAGCGGCGGCATCGCGCTCCAGGTTGGGGTCGGTTTCGCGCCACTGGCGATAGGCTTCGCGGTAATCGTCGCGCGAATGTTGCGCAAGACATAACAGCGCGATTAGCAGGAACAGAGCCGCGCGCTTCACTGGTTCCTCTTCTTCGCCGCGCCGGGATTGATGATGGCGCACTCGGTAACGGCGCGCGAGAGGCGGGCGGTGTAGTAGGCACTCCATTTGGCCGCCTCCGCTTCGAGGCGCGCAGATTCGTCGGCGAGGGCTTTCTCACGATCCTGATAGCCGACCACCAGGTCGCCCAGCAGCGTGTTGATCAGATCCTTGCGTCCGGCCTGCTCTTCAGCTTTCGCGGACCGCTCCTTGACCAGGGCGGCGATCTCGATCAGCACCTGCTCCGCGCCAGAAAGCGAAGCGCGCTTGCGCATGCTCTCCTTCAGGTCCGCTACCTGGGCTTCAATAGCGGTGCGCTGCTGATCGGCCTCGACCCGCTCGGCATTCCATCCTCCGCCGAGAGCGGCCTGTGCCGCGAGCACCTGCTTGGCCGCTTCGGTATCGCGGGCTGCCTGGGCGGCTTTGGCCTTCATATACGCGGACAGGGCCGATAGACGGGCGTCGGAGGCGTGACTGACGGCCTCCACCGCGGCGCGGGAGTTGGGGTCGCACGGAAGCAGGCGCGCGATTTTGGGCTCCAGTCCTTTGGCCAACGCCTCCCATTGAGACGACGCTTTTTCGGCGGCTTGACGAAGCGCAGTGAGCGGGTCCGCCGGCTGCGCGTGGGCGGCGCCGGCGATGGCTAGGAACAAGGAAACGGAACGGATCATCGTTTAGTCAACGGCACCGACCCTGGGCGCCGGCTTCGGAACGGTGGCGTTTTTCACGTATTTATCGAACCACTGGAACTTTTCCCAGAGAAGATGCTCGATGGTTTCCTTGGCGCGATAGCCGTGAGCTTCGTCCGGCAGGAAGACCAGGCGGACGATTCCTTTGTTGCCGCGGATGGCTTGATACATGCGGTCGCTCTGGATGGGGAAGGTGCCGGAGTTATCGTCGGCTTCGCCGTGGATCAGCAGAATGGGGTCCTTGATTTTGTCGGCGAACAAAAAAGGCGACATATTAAGGTAGGTATCGCGAGCCTCCCAGATGGTGCGCTCCTCACTCTGAAATCCGAAGGGAGTCAGGGTGCGGTTGTAGGCGCCGCTTTCGGCGATTCCGGCGCGGAAGAGGTCGCAGTGCGCCAGCAGGTTGGCGGTCATGAAGGCTCCATAGCTGTGCCCGCCCACGCCGACGCGGTTCGGATCGACGACGCCCATTTCGGCGCCCTTGTCGATGGCGGCCTTGGCGTCGGCGACGATCTGCTCGACGTAAGTGTTGTTGACCACGTCGATGGTGCCGACGACCGGCATCGCGGCGTTTTCCATCACGGCGTAGCCTTCGAGCAGGAAGAACAGCTCAGAGTATCCGGTGATGGTGGTGAAGCGCTTGGTGGAGCCTTGAATCTGGCCGGCCGTGTCGGCGTCGTTATATTCGCGCGGATAGGCCCACATGACGGCCGGAAGCCTGGTGCCGGGCTTGTAATCGGGCGGCAGATAGAGTTCCATCGAGAGCGGGACGCCGTCGGCGCGCTTGTAGGTCACCAGTTGCTTGGTGATGCGGCGGAGTTGCGGCGCGGGATCCTTGAAAGAGGTCAGCGCGGTGACCTTCGCGCCGATGTGCAGATAGTAATTCGGCGGCTCCGAGGGGCTTTCGCGGCGGGTGATGAATTTCGTGCCTTGATCGTCGAGCACCGCGTCGACGGTTTCGTAGACGTCGGGAGAAGACTGGAAAATGCGCTCCGCTGCGAGCGTATTCAGATTGAAGCGGTCGAGGAACGGATGGTCGCCGGTAGGGGACGCGCCCTCCCCTTGGAGCAGAATCGAGTCGCCCGACTGCGCCAGTGTGCCTGCTTCGCCGCCTCCGCGTCCACCACCACCGCCGCGCCCGCCTCCAGAGCCGTTGGCCTGGACGGGACGGCCGGGGTCTTTATAACGATCCTGTGAATTGCGGCTCCAGATGAGCTTGGCTTCGGCGGCGGGATTTTTGGGGTCGATCTTGAAGGTCCTGACGATGCGGGTGATGCGCGCGGAATCCTCGACGAGGGCGAAATCCTTGCCGAACTGGATGCCTGCGAAACGTTCCTGGGTCTTGACCATTTCGGACGGCTCGCCGGTGAAAGGCGCGCGCAGGGCGACCACGCGATCGCGGTTGGGCACCTTTTCCTTCGGATTGCCGCCGTCGAGCGCCTCGACATACAGCAGCGACGCGGGCTCATTCGGGAGCCAGCGGAACTGGCGGGGTCCGGGCTGCACGCCGCCGCCGCGAGATGCGGTCTTGGGAGTCGGCACGCTGGCCACTTTGTGCACCATCGCGCCCGACTGGCTCCAGATCTCGACCTCTTTGGGAAATTCGGGCGCGGGGTGCAGATAGGAGAACGGGCGATGCTCGCGGGTGATGAGCATGTACTTGCCATCGGTCGAGAGCGTGACGCCTTCGAAGATCGCGGGCTTGCCGAGCGGCGTCGCTTTACCGCTGGCGGTGTCGATCGAGACCAGTTGCGCGGTGGCGTAGTATTCGTACAGATCCTCGTCGTGGGGATTCTGCAACAGGTCCTCGTAGGTGGCGACTCCGGCGGCGTTGCCGTCGCTCTCCTGCACGTGCGGACCTTTGGGAACGCGCGGTTCGGCGGGCGCGGGGCCGCGTCCGGCGGGAACCGTTTTCACGATGATGGTCTTGTTGTCGGGCAGCCAGTCGATGGGATCTCCCAGCACGGCATTCAGCTTCACGCCGGCGATCTTGTGGAGCTTGCCCGAGGCCGGATCGCCCAGCCAGAGCTCGATTCCGTTGGACACGGTGTTCGAGAAGGCGAACTGCTTCCCGTCGGGCGACCAGCGCAGCGGACCGGCTTGCGCGTTGGGCGGCAGCGCGAGCTTCGTCTTCGTTCCTTCCGGCAACTTGACCAGCTCGATCGACAGGCTGTTGGGCGCCAGGTGCAGTCCATTGGTGCGCGGATCACGCGTAGGTCTTGGTCGGATTGACGGCCAGCGCCGGCGTGGCGGGCGCGTTCAGGATGTCGAGCACTTCCTTGGGAGGCTTGTGATAAAGGACTTCGTCGGCGCCCAGAGGGGCAAGGACGAGAACGGCGAGAGCGAGCAGAGATTGTGAACGGCGCATGGTGAATCCTCTCTTAATGAGAAGATTCAGTTTACTGCAAACTCAGCAGCTTCAGCCAGCTTTCGGCGAGCTTGCGGTGCCCGGCGCCCCCCGAAGCGAGATACGCCTCGACTTCGGCGCGCGCTTCGCGGACGGAATTTTGGTGCGCCAGCACATCGGCCGCGCCCAGGTGTGCTTCCGGATACGCTTGGGCCGCGCGGCGCAGATGGTCGAGCGCTTCAGAGGTGTAGCGATACTGGCGCGCCAGCGTCCAGCCGAGTAGAAGCTGCGCGTGCGCATTGGCGGGGTCCAGATCGAGCGATTCGCGCGCAGCCCACTCGGCCTGCTGCAAACGGTTCAGGGAGAGGAGCGCAAACCCGACCTCAACGCGAGCCGCCGCCGACTTGGGATTCTGCGCCGCGGCGCCCCACAGCTCTGCCAGGGTCTTCTCTTGACCGGTGTTCAGATCGAGTTGCGAAATCGAGATGGTCTGGGCGGAAACAGTGAACGCGAGGAATGCTCCAAGGATCGCGATGCGCATGGGTCCGTTTTGTCAGGAATTGGCGGGACGGGCAAGACGCCAAATTACGATTTTGTACTGGTACTGCGGGGCAGTATTGACAGGTGTAAGGCGACGGGCTACAGTAAAGATTGTGAGAATTCGGACCTTCGTCCACAAGGGCTTGAAGAAGCTCTATTTGGAGGACAGCGAGAAGGGCTTGGCTCCAGATGCCGTGGACAAGCTCCGCACGATCCTGACCTTGCAGGACATGCGGGACGCCGAAAAACTGAGAGCTTTTCCACAATGGAAAGCCCACCAGCTTACCGGCGGCCGAAAGGGAGTCTGGAGCCTGCACGTCACCGCAACTGGCGGCTGACGTTCCAGATCCGGAACAGCGAGATAGTGGATGCAGATTATGAAGATTATCACTAGGGAGAAAGTCATGAGGATGCTAAACCCAGTTCATCCCGGCCGCTTTCTGCGGACCGAAATTATCGAGGCATACGGCCTTTCGGTGACGGATGCAGCCAAG
>JBEKOZ010000438.1:0-4809 GCA_049521275.1 Bryobacteraceae bacterium
ATGGAAGGAGATGTCTTGAAGCCGGATAAAAACGTAGAACCCGAGCCGCGCTGGCCCACCGCGGTGGCGATGATGGCGATTGGCGGACTTTTTTATGCGCTGCCGTCGGCGATGACCGTGGGACCGGATTGGCTGGTGCTGGTGCTGGTCGCGCTCCTGATCGTGCCGGCGACATTCTTCCATTACAAGGGAATGCACCAGGCGAACCAGATTTTCGGGTACCTGGCGCAAGGCGTGGTGACGCTGTCGCTGGCGGCGTCGCTGGTGATCCTGGTGCTGCGGCTGCCCGGCCACAAAGACTCGCCGGCGGAGCTTTTGCGGGCCGCGGGGGCGCTGTGGATTTCCAACATGCTGGTGTTCGCATCGTGGTACTGGAGGCTCGACGCGGGCGGTCCGAATCAGCGCGACCTGTTGCGGTCGCATACCGACGGAGCGTTTCTGTTTCCGCAGATGGTGCTCGATCCGGAGCTGCGGAAGGAAATGGGCGAGGACCAGTGGCGGCCGGGATTCGTCGACTACTTGTTCCTGGCATTCAACACCAGCACTGCGTTTTCACCCACGGACGTGCCGGTGTTGTCGCGCTGGGCGAAGGTGCTGATGATGCTGCAATCGGCGATCTCCCTCACGGCGATCGCCATCCTGGCGGCGCGCGCAGTGAACATCCTCTAAACGTGGCGCGAGGCTTCAGCCGATGTCCGGGGGGGATCGGCTAGTGGGTCCGCGAGTTTCCTTTACTGGCGGCAATTCCAGCCCCATGCGTCAGCTTGGGGCTATGTCGTCCGAAATAGCCCCAAGCTGACGCATGGGGCTTGTGCCGTCGATACCTCCCGATGCTAAAGACTGTTCGCGGACAGCCCGCTAGTAATTCTTCGCCCGCTCCTTGCGCGGACGCTGCGCGCGGCTCATGGCCTTCGCGCCCGCGAGCGAGGGGTCGGCCCGGGCGAGCTCGTTCGTGTGACCCAACACTTTCGCGATGGCCGTCGCGATGTCCTCAACGTCGCGATCCTCGCCGATCAGGAGGAATTGCGGCAGCCAGACGGCTTCGTGGTAGGCGGCGCGCTCTGCAATAGGGCAGTGGACTTTCGCGTAATCGGTATTGCGCAACTGCGGGCTGATTTCGGGCGATGCGCAGAACAGAGGGCTGCGATAGACCGGCTCGTAGAAGCGTCCGTCGCAGGGAATGCCTTCCGCCTCGAGCGCGGCGCAGAATAAATCACGCCTGACCCGCGGGTTGCGGTATTGGAATACGTAGCAGTAATTTGTTTCCCGAGTGATCCCTGGTTGCGGCGGCAGAGGACGCACTCCGTCCGTCGAAGAAAGCGCTTCGCTCAATCGCTGCGAGGCGCGGGCGCGCTTTTGGGCGAGCGCCGGGAGCATCTCCAACTGGCCGAGCAGGATCGCGGCCTGCCACTCCGTCATTCGATAATTGGAGCCGAGCACGCGCTGCTGATACTGGTCCGTGAGGCTCGCGCGGCCGCAGTTCACCTGCGATTGCAGATGTTCGAAATGGGCGAGATCGGAGGTGACCACGATGCCGCCTTCGCCGGCGGTCATGAGCTTGCTCTCCTGGAAACTGAAGCACCCCAGGTCGCCCAGGGAGCCCGCGCCGTGGCCCTCGAAGCAGCCTCCGTGGGCATGCGCGCAGTCCTCGATGATTTTAAGATGGTGCGTTCTGGCCAGCGCGAGCAGAGCGTTCATATCGGTGAAGCGCATGGCGAGATGGACGGGAATGATGGCGCGGGTGCGGGGCGTGATGACGCGCTCCGCCGCAGCGACGTCGAGGCAGTAAGTATCGGGATCGACGTCAGCGAAGATGGGGATGCCTCCGGCGAAAAGGACGGCCGTCGCGGTCCCGTCCCAGGTGTACGCCGGCACGATCACTTCATCGCCGAACCTGATTCCCGCGGCCTGCAGCGCGGCGATCAGTGCGATGGTTCCGTTCGAGATCGTCAGCGCGTAACGGGCGCCGTGCAGCTCCGCGAATTTTTCCGCGAACGCGGCGGAGTAGCGGCTGGGCACGGGAAATCCGCCCCAATGGCCGCTTTCGAGCACTTCCTGAATGCGCGCGGCGTCGGCGGGGAGATACTGCGGCCAGCGCGAAAAAGGAGCGCGGCGGACGGGATCGCCACCAAGGATCGCGAGTTTTGTCATTGTTGGTTGAATTGCGTGGCGATGCGGAACGATTCCACCACGTGGCCGTCCTTCTTCACGGCGCGGCCGAGCAGGTATTTTTTCGTGGCGGCGAGATCCTTGGGGTCCCAATCGGGGCGATACTTGGTCATCGACGGCTCGAACTGGCTGACGTGCGCGAGGGCCGCTGTTAATTTCAAGTCGAGCACGTCGTCGATGTTGACCCAGTAATTCGCGTCCGGCTGCGTCACATAAAAGTAGGCTTCCACCGGCACCAGCCAGGGCTGCAGGCCGTCGTGCAGACGTTGATTCGGGAAGTAGAGATGGAACTCGGCGGCGCGGATGGCGTCGATGGTATTGTTGGCCGCCATGCGGTGGTCGGTCTTATGCCAGCGGACGTATTCCGAGCCGGGGTCGATGGTCATGACCACCTCAGGGCGGTAGGTGCGGATGATCTTGGTGACCTGCTCGACCAGATCCAGAGGGTTCGCATATTCGAGCATCCCGTCGTGAAATTGCAGCCAATGGATATTTTCCTTGGGAATGCCCAGGGCCTTCGAGGAATTCTCTTCCTCAGCTTTGCGGATGACCGCGAGGCGTCCGCTGGTCATCTCCGGATCGTAGGAGCCCTTATCGTCGTTGGTGTAGATGAAAATGTGAATGTTGTTCTGCCGCCGTGCGAGTAGCGCCAGCGTGCCGGCGCAACAGAAGGTATCGTCATCGGGGTGAGGAGTAAAGAGGAGAATGGTCTTCTTCTCCAATTTTTCGAGTTGCACCGGCTGCCCGGGGAGTAGTACGGCGGCGGAGAGCAGGAGGAGGATCTTCATGAATGAGCCGCTCCAATTTTATTACGAAACACTAACGCCCACGCGAGGCTCAATCTAAGAGAGGGCTGAAGATGCGAAAAACGTTTTTGATCGCAGTAGCGGGATGTATGCTGGCCATTGGCGCGATGGGCGAGCAGGTTATCGTGAAAGTCGCGCCGCCGCGCGCGGTAGTCGAGGTGCGGGGACGGTCGCCCCATGAGGGCTACGTTTATCAGCGAGGCTATCATCGCTGGGATGGGAATGCCTATGCTTGGCAGCCGGGCATATGGGTGGAGCCGCCACATGCTCACGCGAGATGGGTGGACCATCGTTGGGACCATCGCAACGGCGCGTACGTGTATACCGAAGGCCACTGGCGATAACCGGACTTCGAGCGCCGCTCCGGCTAAAATTGGCAGATGCCCGAATCGCGCGGAGCGGCGCGTCTTATTCTTTATGGCGCGACTATTTTTCTGAGCGCCTTTCTTCTTTTCCTGATCCAGCCGATTTTCGCGAAGCTGATCCTGCCATGGTTCGGCGGATCGTCGGCGGTCTGGACCACTTGCCTGGTCTTCTTTCAAACCGCTCTTCTGGCGGGATATTTGTACGCGCACCTGCTCACGCGGCCCTGGATGCATGCAGCTTTGCTGGCGGTCGCGCTGCTGGTTCTGCCGGTGCTGCCCGGGGAGCGATGGAAGCCGTCCGGCGCGGGCGATCCCGCGTGGCAGATTCTCGCGATGCTGACGGTGGTGCTGGGGCTGCCCTATTTTCTCCTCTCGGCCACCAGTCCGCTGCTTCAGAAATGGCTGGCTCGCGAAGGCGCCGAACCCTACAGGCTTTTTGCGTTGTCCAACGTCGGCGCGCTGTTGGCGCTGGCGGCTTATCCGATATGGATCGAGCCGCGCAGCGCGACACGCGCGCAGGATGTGGGATGGTCCGCCGGATTTGCGGTGTTTGCGGTCTTGTGCGCGGTCGCGGCGTCGCTGGCGAAGCCGAGCGTCATTGTCAAAGAGACGACACCGGCTCGTGGAAGCGCCATCCCGTGGCTGCTTCTGGCCGCGGCAGGATCGATGCTGCTGGTCTCGACGACGAATCAGCTCACGCAGAACGTCGCCGCGGTGCCGTTCCTGTGGATCCTCCCGCTGGCCGTCTATCTGCTCTCCTTCATCATTTGCTTCGAGAGCCCGCGATGGTACCAGCGCGGCTTGTTTCTGCGATTGCTGGCGGTGACGCTCGCTTCGCTGGCGTACGCTTTGTACGACATTCAGGTGAGCGAGGCGATACCGGTTGCCATTCCGCTGTTCACCATCGGACTGTTTATCGCGTGTATGTTCTGTCACGGCGAGTTGAGCCGGCTCAAGCCTCAGACGTCGCAGCTGACGTCGTTCTATCTGATGATCGCGCTCGGTGGCGCGCTCGGAACGATCTTCACCGGACTCATCGCGCCGCATATATTCGCGGGGATCTACGAATTTCCGCTGTCGTTGTCCTTTGTCGCGGCGCTGGCGCTGTGGTTGAACTTCAATGGCGGATGGGCGCAGCGATTGCTGTGGGCCGCGGTCACCGTGGCGATGATTCTCGCCCTGGCGGAAGAGGTTCGCGGCTATCACAAGGACACGCTGGTGATGACGCGCAGTTTTTATGGGTCCCTGCGCGTGGTCGAATCTTTCCGCGGTGGAGGCAAGGCGCGCACGCTCTATCACGGCATCGTGCAGCATGGCGCGCAGTATCTGGATCCGGCGAAGCGCGACGAGCCGACTACTTATTTCGGGCCGCAATCCGGCGCCGGGCTCACGCTGCGATTCTGTTGCGAGGGTCCGAAAAGAGTCGGCATTATCGGCCTGGGGGCGGGCACGCTCGCGGCGTATGGCAA
>JBEKOZ010000439.1:0-4806 GCA_049521275.1 Bryobacteraceae bacterium
GGCTCAGCCTGGATACCGACGATACCTTCGAGACGCCGCTGACTCGCCGTGAAAATCCGCATCGCGCGTACCTGACGATTATCGAAGGCTGCGACAAATCCTGCGCCTATTGCGTGGTTCCGTTTACGCGCGGGCCGGAGCGCAGCCGTACAAGTGCGTCGGTGCTGGCCGAATCGCGGCAGCTCGCCGACGCGGGCTATACCGAGATTCAACTGCTGGGCCAGAACGTGAACAGCTACCGCGACCCTTCGCCCGCCGGATGGGATTTCGCGACGCTGCTCGATCAGGTGGGACGCGTGCCGGGCATGCGGCGCGTGCGCTTCACGACCTCTCATCCGCGCGATTTCGTGAAACCGATTATCGACGCCATCGATGAGAATCCGAATTTGTGCAACCACGTTCATCTGCCGGTGCAGAGCGGGTCGACGCGCATCCTGAACGCCATGCAACGGCTCTACACGCGCGACGAATACATGCGCCGGATTGAGTGGATGAAGAACGCGCGCCGGCCCATCGCGATCACTACCGACATCATTGTCGGATTCCCGGGCGAAACCGAAGAAGATTTCGAGCAGACTTTGGATTTGCTGAAACAGGTCGAGTTCGATTCGATTTTCGGCTTCAAGTACTCGCGCCGGCCCAATACGCCCGCGCTGGCGCTCGACGATCAGATTCCGGAAGAGGAAAAGACGCGGCGGATAATGATCGTGCAGGAGTTGCAGCGTGAGATTCAGACCCGGCGCAACGCGGATTACGTGGGAACGGTGGAAGAGTGCCTGGTCGAGGGCTTCAACAAAGCCACCGGCCAGTGGATTGGGCGAACGTCGCAGCACAAGACGTTGAATTTCCTGCGCCCCAGCTCCGCTGACGTTATTCTGGGGCGCTACGTCGATGTGCGCGTGACGCGCGCGGGCGCGAATTCGCTGGTCGGAGAGTGTGTAAACTGAGGGTGAACGGGAGGAACGCATGGAAGTCGAAATGAAAATCCGGGGATTGATGATGGACCCGGTGACCAACATGCCGATTGTCGTGCTGAAGGACGTCAACGGCACCGCGATTCTTCCGATCTGGGTGGGCATCTACGAGGCGAATGCGATCGCGCTCGAAATCGAGAAGATGCCGACGCCGCGCCCCATGACGCACGACCTGATCCGCAATCTGCTGTTCGGCCTCGAAACCGGAGTGAAGAAAGTGGTGGTCAGCGACCTGAAGGACGACACTTTTTACGCGGTGATCTGGCTGGAACGCGCGGGGCAGATGATTTCGGTCGATTCGCGGCCGAGCGATGCCCTGGCCATCGCGCTGCGGCTCGACTGCCCGATTTTCGTCGACGACGCGGTGCTGAAGACATCCAAGAGCGTCGCCGCCGTGGCCGAGGTCGGCAACAACGAAGAACTCCGCAAATGGCTCGAGAACCTCAATGACGAGGATCTTGGGCGCTATAAGATGTAAACACCGGCCGCAGCCGTTCGAGCATCGCGACCGCCTTCGGCTCCCAGTCGATCGTGCCGAGCAGCAGTTGCAGTTCTACAAATCCGTGCACTGCGGACCAGGCGAGTTCGGTGATCGCCTCGTCGTCGGGAGTGCCTCCGGTCGAGCGCTTCACGGCGTCGACCAGTTCGTCGTGCGCAGGCTTGGCTCCCCGTTCGTAACCTTCCGTGCCCGGCCGGGGACAGAGATCGGGGCGCAGCAGGAGTCCAAACAATCCTGGCGTGCGCATGCCGCTTTCGATATAGGCGAGGCCGACAGCGTCGAGCGCAGCGAGAGGATTATCGGCGGCCGCCGTACGCCTGATCCGCATTCGCTCCGCGACGGCGATCCATTGCTGGGCGACGTAGGCGGCCAACAGTGCGTGATGATCCTTAAAATGATGCAACGGCGCGGCATGGGATACGCCGGCCAGCCGGGCGCACTCGCGCAAGGTGACAGCATCCGCGCCCTTGGTTCGGACCAGTTGATCCACGGCGTCGAGAAGGGCCTGGCGCAGTTCGCCGTGATGATATTTTTTCGCCACTGATAAAATTTTATCCAAACTATCTTGACGATGTCAAGATTGTAGGATAATATCTTTACATCGTCAAGATAGGAGGCTAAATGAAAGTCATCAAAGAGCGGATGTGCGCCGAGGTCGACGGCGAAGCGGTGGTTTTTCTGATTGGGATGCGGTTCAACAAGCCGTGGAAGATCCATAAATGGCTCCCGGTCTTTATCGCCTTCCCCAAGATGCTGCGGGAACTGGAGCTGCATCCTGACCTTGGGCTCCTCGGCTACCACTTGTGGTTCGGCCGGACTACGATTGCCCTTCAATATTGGCGCTCGGTCGAGGCGTTGAACGCCTTTGCGAAGAATCGCGATCACTCGCATCTGCCTGCATGGGCGGCATTTAACAGGGCCATCGGAAAATCCGGCGACGTCGGAGTCTGGCACGAAACCTACCGGGTGCGCGAAGGGGATTACGAGACCGTGTATGCCAATATGCCGGCGTTCGGGCTCGGCAAGGCGACCCGGGCCGTGGTCGCGTCGGGGCGTCGGGATTCGGCTGCCGGAAGAATGAACAGGCCTTGACAGGTTTTCCTAAAGTGATATCATATTGCTATCAATAGGAGATCACATGAAAGAAATCGAGCGTCACACAGCTTCGGGATTTGCGTATTTGGTGCTGATGATTCTGATCCTCCCTCTGTCGATTTGGGGGATCGTCTATTTTGCCCAGGCGGAGCAACCCGCCGGGGTCCTCGTTTTTGTCATCGTCGTCGTGTTGGACCTCCTTTGTTTCAAGGGACTCTTCGGCGTGTCGCCGAATCAAGGCGCGGTGTTACAGCTTTTCGGCCACTACGTTGGCACGGAGCGGTCCCCGGGACTGCGTTGGGCCAATCCTTTGTACGCGAAACGATTCGTTTCGCTGCGCACCCGGAACTTCGAAACCAGCCAGCTCAAGGTCAACGACCTGGACGGGAATCCGATCGAGTTCGCGGCCATCGTGGTCTGGAATGTCGTCGACACGGCCGAGGCTTGTTTTCAAGTCGACAGTTACGAAAACTACGTGAAGGTGCAGAGCGAATCGGCGCTGCGCAACCTGGCCGCGGCGTATCCTTATGACGCGCATCTGGACGGCGTGAAGTCGCTGCGCGCCAATATGGCGGAGGTCGCCGCGCATCTGCGCGAAGAGATTCAGGACCGCCTGGCTGTGGCCGGCGTCGAGGTGAAGGAAGCGCGCATCAGCCACCTGGCTTACGCGCCGGAAATCGCCGCTGCGATGCTGCAACGCCAGCAAGCCTCGGCGATCGTCGCGGCGCGGACGCGCATCGTCGATGGCGCGGTGGGCATGGTGGAGATGGCCCTCGAACGGCTGGACCAGAAGGGGACAGTTCACCTGGATGAGGAGCGCAAGGCGGCGATGGTCAGCAATCTCCTGGTGGTGTTATGCGGAGAGCGGGCCGCGCAGCCGGTGCTGAATACGGGGACGATGTACCACTAGTGCGCAAGAATTACCCATTGCGGATTGACGCGCAGGTGCTCGACGCGGTCCGGCTGTGGGCCGACGACGATCTCCGCAGCCTGAACGGGCAGATCGAATTTCTGCTGCGGGAAGCCTTGCGGCGCGCCGGACGTTTACCAAACTTAGCATACTCTTCGGGGGAGGAGAGCGTCAATCAGGTATGAAGCGGATTCTGCTGATCGCCGCGCTGGTTTCGGCGCTGGGAGCCATAAAAATGGCGGCGAACCCGCAGGTCCGCCGCCCGGTGCTGCACTTCATTCACTATTACCGCCAGATGGATGACGATATGGGATTTATCCCGCGCACCATCTACAGCTGGCTGCTGGCTAAAAGAGCCGACTGAACGTGGCGCACGCACTTCTGCGTGCCGCGCCGAGACTCATCTCGACGCCTGGCAAAAGTGAGCACTAATTCTTCTTAGCAGGCCGCGGCGCAACGGGAGCGTTCTTCCCCGTCCACCCGTCGATGTTGGCCTTTTCGACATCGAAGGTCAGCATGTAAGGATCTTTCGCGACATCCTTAACAACGCCGCTGAACTCAAGCTCGCCTCCCACGTCCATTTTGCCGGGCAGAGCGGCGTCGAGCAGCAGAGTGCAATCGGCGACACCGTCCTTTTCCACCGCGAGCACCAGCTTCTTGGGCCGGAGAGCGGGAGTCATGGAGATGATCTTGCCTTTAAACTTCGTGACGCCGGGAATCGAGGTGCCGGGCAACTCGGAGCCCTGGATCGCATCGGGAGTCGCGGTACCCGTGGTCATCGCAACCCTGGTGTCAGACCAAAACGTAATCATGGGGTTGGCTTTGCGCTTTGCCTCGTCCTCGTCGATCTTTCTCTTGCTAATGGAGGTGATCGATTCGATGTCGAACCCGTCCGGCGGAACGGCGTTCGCCTTGGCTGTCGCGAGAACCTGGTCCGCGCCGGTGGCGTCGCCGTGATAGCCCGCGTACTGCTTGTCGAAGTATTTTTTTGCTCCGGCCTTAGTCGCCGCGGGCGCCGCGCCGGGGCCGTCGTATGCAGCCACTCGTGCGTAATGGTACAACGCCAGAACGATTTTCTTGGCGTCCGTCTTGCCCTGCGCGACATATTGTTGTCCCAGCCAGATGGAGAGATCAATGCGCGTCGGATCCTGCTTCAGACGCGCGAGGACGGCATCGATGTCCTTCTGCTCTGCTGCCCAATCGAGCTGAGTCTTCGCGTAAGCGACCATTTGAGGCTTCAGTTGATTCCATTGATCGTCGGTCTGGCCGGCGGGCTTGTTCTTCGACGAAAAGACATCGTCGGGATGGTCAACGATGAACTGCGACGC
>JBEKOZ010000440.1:0-4804 GCA_049521275.1 Bryobacteraceae bacterium
CTGACGACCAGTAAACTACGGAGCGGTTCGCGCCGCGCCCCTCGATGCCGGAATCGAAGCGCCACAGAAGTTTGCCGGTGGCGGCGTCGAGAGCCACGGTCCGATGCTTCGGCGTGAGGCCGAAGAGCACACCGTCGACCATAATGGGCTGAGTTTCGCCGTCGCCGGGGCCATCGGCGGTGTCATAGGTCCAGGCGACCTGGAGATGGGCGACGTTCGAACGGTCGATCTGCTTCAGGTCCGAATAGCGGGTGCCTTCAGGGCCTCCACCATAGGCGGGCCAATTCCTGGCGGTTCTGGTCTGAGGTTGGGCGAGCAGGAGAACGCCGAGCATCGCAGTACCGAACGCAATTGAAGTTCGCAATAGCCGTCTCCTTGAAACACTCTGGATTATCTTAGCTTTTCTGCGCCCGCATACGGGCGAACCGCGCCTGGAGCCGTTCGACGGGGCCGAGCGTGGGACGGCGTTTCTTTAATGCCGCGAAGGCCTGGTCCGTCGCGTCGAGGGTCAACTGCACGTCGCTTTCGGTGAGAGCGGCGCAAATGAAATTGTTATGCCAGGGATGAAAATAGACGCCGCGCGTCAGCGCTTCGGACACCCAGCAGTAGCCGAGGCGCAGGTCGGGGTCGTCGTCGAACAGGATCATCGGGAGTTGGACCGGACCGGTCTGACGCAGGCCGAATCCGTAGCTTGCCGCTTGACGAGCCAGTCCGTCCCTCAGCATGGAGCCGGTCTTTTCGGTTCGTTCCAGATAATCGGAGTGCTCAATTTCGTGGAGCGTGGCGATCGCGGCCGCCATGGGGATGGCCTGAAACCAGTACGATCCCGTCACAAAGATGGTCTGAACGGCGGCGCGCGCTTTCTCGGAACCGGCGAGCGCGGAGAGCGCATATCCATTGGCGATGGCCTTTCCCCAGGCGCTCAGATCCGGCTCGACTCCGACCTTCGACCAACTGCAATCGCGGGCGAGGCGGAAACCGGCGCGGACATCGTCGACGATCAGCAGCGCGCCGGATTCATCGCACAGCGCGCGCGCGGTTTCCGCGTACTCGCGGGAGGGAAGGTCCTGGTCCTCGAAAACATCGTGGCGAAACGCGGAGGCGAATACGCCAGCAACGTCGCCGGCGTTGGCGCGGAAGGCGTCCTGCAAGCTCGCCGGATCGTTGTACTGGTAGGGCACGAGGTGGGCGCGCTCCTCCGGCACGATGCCGGTCAAGTTGGGATTGCACCAGGGGGCTGAGCCATGGTAGGCCTTCGTCGCCACCAGAATTTTGCGCTTGCGGGTATGCGCGCGGGCGGTGGTCATGGCCATGGTGGTGGCGTCGGTGCCGTTCTTGCAGAAAATTACCCAATCGGCGTGGGTCACCAGGGAGACGAACTTTTCCGCCAGGTCGACCATGATTTCAGAGGGGCCGGTCATCGAGTCGCCGAGCTGTTGCTGCGCCGCAGCGGCGGCTTCGACAGCCGGATGGCGGTAGCCCAGCAGATTGGGACCATAGGCGCACATGTAGTCGATGTATTCGTTGCCGTCGGCATCCCAGAGGCGCGCGCCTTCGGCCCGGCTGAAGAATTGCGGAAATACATCGGGAAGGATGGCGGCGGATTGATGGCCGTACATTCCGCCGGGAATGACTTTTCGCGCCCGGTCGACGAGTTGTTTATTTCGCTGGTTGGTCCAAGCCATGTCAGTATTGTACGTTTAGGCTTATCGAATGGGTGAAGTATCCGCAGCGCCGCAGCCGACCACCACGCCGACCGTGATCGCTGGATTATTTCTTGGCACCGTGGCGTTCATGGTCACGGGAATTCAGCCGGTGCTGTTAGGCGCGCTGGCCGAAGAAGGCAGGTTATCCGAAGCGATGCTGGGGCGGGTCGCCTGGGTGGAAGTGTTGGCCCTGGCGCTGGCATCGGCCATTGGTCCGAGGCTGCTGCGATTCGGATCCGCGCGCGGGACGATCGCCGCGGCGTGCCTGGCGCTCGCGCTGGCCAATGCGGTGGTTTACGTCAGCCACGACACGCAGGCGCTGATCGTGTCGCGAGTGATTGCGGGGCTGATGGAAGGGCTGCTGCTGGCGACGACGAATATCGCGATTACGCGCGGGGTGCATCCGGAGCGGCTCAGCGCGCTGTTCCTGATGGTTTCGGCGATTCCTCAGGTCGCCGCGTCGTATCTTCTGCCCGCGGTGGTGATGCCGCGCTTTGGCGCCGATTCCGGCTTCGGGATTCTGTTCGTGCTGGCGGTGGCGGGCATCGGAGTGGCGTTCCTGTTGGGGCGCGAGGTTCAGGACGCGCCGCCGCCCAAGGCCGCCGGTGGGGTCTGGACGCCGGCGGTGCTGATCGGCTTGCTCGGGGTGGTTCTTCAGAACGCCGGGAACGGGGCTGGTTGGGAGTACCAGGCTCGGGTGGGCGAGAACCTGCACTTTTCCGGACACGTGGTGGGAAGCGCCATCGCGGCGGATCTGGTGTTTCAGATTATCGGCACGTTCGCGGTTGCGTGGATCGCCTGGCGCTTGCCTTTTCGCGTGGTGCTGCTGTTGAGCTGCGTGATCCAGTCCGCGATTCTGGTTGCCATGAGCCGGGTTCACGCTCCGTTCGCGTATATTTCGGTCTGCGCCATTTTCGGGATGATGTGGCTGGGCGTCAATCCTTTTCAAGTGAGCCTGCTGGTGGATCTCGACAAGACGCGCCAGGCGGCGTTGCTGCTGGCTTCGCTGCAACTGGTGGGCTTTGGCACCGGTCCGCTGATTTGTTCATTCTTTGTGCGCCCGGGAAATGTGGAAGCGGCGTTCTGGTGCGCGGCCGGGTTGGTGATGGTGAGCATGGCTCTCTATATTGTCGCGATCGTTCTGGCGCGACGGCGATTGTTATCATTGGACCGATTGCATGATCGGTGAAATCCTCGACGCGAAATACCGCATCGACAAGCAACTGGGCGCGGGCGGAATGGGCAACGTCTACCTCGCGACGCACCTGGGAACGACTCGCGTGGTCGCGGTGAAAGTAATCGCTCCCCGGTGGGCGGCAGAGCCGCAGTTTCTTGCCCGTTTCCAGCGTGAAGCGCAGGCGTGCGGGCGCTTGCGCCATCCGAACATCGTGAACGTGACGGATTTCGGCGTCGCGAAAGCCGGCGGCGGCGACATGCCGTACCTGGTGATGGAGTTTCTCGACGGACAGACGCTTTCGGACTTCCAGAAGGCCAATCCGCGGGTCTCGCTGATGGTGGTCGCGGATATCTTGGATCAGATCGGGCTGGCGCTCGAGGAGGCGCATCGGCATGGAATCGTGCATCGCGATCTGAAACCCGATAACGTCTGGCTGGAGCCAAACGGACGTGGCGGGTTCACGGTGAAGGTGCTCGATTTCGGAGTCGCGAAGGTGAATCTGCTCGGCGAATGGGCTCGGGACATATCGCCGGTGGAGGGTCCCCCGCCTCTGCCGATTTTGCCCGCCGACGAGTTAGAGACGGCAGCGATGGAGTTGAAGGTTCGCACGCCCGCCGAGGAGATTGAGACCGTCGCGATCGCGGCGGTTTCGTCCGGCCTTTCCTCCGGGTCGCTGGACAGCGGCGCGGGCGCGCAAACCATGCCGGGGAGCTTGCTGGGAACCCCGGCGTACATGTCGCCGGAACAGGCGTTTGGAAAGGAAATCGATTTCCGTTCCGACATTTATAGCCTGGCCGTCGTGGCGTATTCGCTGACTTGCGGGCAGTTGCCGTTTACGGGAAAGCAGGACCAATTATTCGAGTATCACCAGAGCGGCAGTCCTCCTGCGCCCGCAAGCATCGGCAAAATTCCGGGCGACGTGTCGGATGCGATCCTGGCCGGGCTCGCGCGCAACCCTGCGGATCGCCCGGCGTCGGCAATTGCGTTCACGCGGCGTTTTCATAACGCGGCGGACGCCGAGTTCCTGGCGTTGCGCAGATCGAAAGCTTTTTTGCAGCAGCACCTGGTGGCCTATGCTCTGCTGCTGCTGCCCGGCTATTCGGTCGTCCTCTCGGTGACAGGGCTGTTGGTCGGGTTGAGCAAGAAGTTGCTGCCGGTTGCCGCTACGCGAATCGTGCTGGTGCCGCTGGCAGCCGCGGCTCTGTTCATTTTTTCAGACAACGTGCTGCGCGCCGCCGCCGCGCTGATGGCCTTGGACGAACGGGTTCGCGTCCGCAGGTTCCTGTGGTTCCGGGTCTTCTGGAAGCTGGTGAGGATGCTGCCGGTTCTGGCCACAACCCAAGCTAAATCGGTGTTTTTCTTCGGACCCGGCTGGGTGATCGGCGACTGCCTGTGGCCGGTGATTTGCGTGGTGGAGAAGCTGTCCGGCAAGGCGGCCATTCAGCGCTCGCGCGATTTGATGACGGGCCTGCGGTCCGCCGGACGCGCGCTGGCGATCCGTCATTTCGCACTGGCGGCGTTCGCCATTGCCGACGCGATCAAGTCTCTCGGCTTCCTGTGGCAAGGCGGGCCGCTCGCGCAGGCGAATGTGGTGATCACCGCGGTCTGGTTCCCGGTGTTTGCGCTGTTTGCAGCGGCTCCGCTGTTCCTGTACGATCGGACGGCGGCCAACGAAGGTGGACCGTTGCTCCAGTTAGACCGGACGCCGGAGGTGCGGATCACGGCGCGCGCGCTCTCCACCAGCTCGATCATCTGGTTGGCGGCGGGGGTGATCTACTTGCTGTTCGCGCCGATTAAGAGTTGGCTGTTCGGTTCGCGTTAATGTCCGCATGCTGACGCATGGCGGTTCAGCGTCGCGGAACCGCCAAAGGCGCAGCCGCCTTCTTCCGAGCCGTGACCAAAGGGAGCGGTTTCCCGAAAA
>JBEKOZ010000441.1:0-4789 GCA_049521275.1 Bryobacteraceae bacterium
AGGCTCCCCTCGATCTTGCCGAAGTGGTTACGGACCTGGTCGACCAGTTCCAGATTCCGGCGGAAGAAAAAGACGTCACGCTGACCTCAACGATCGAGCCCTGCGCGCCCGTCGAAGCCGACCGGACCCAAATCGAGCGGCTGCTCTCGAACCTGCTCTCGAACGCCGTGAAGTACACCCCTACGGGCGGATCGGTCCGCGTCATCGTCGGCCCCGCGCGCGAACCGGGCTGGACCAAGATTTCGGTCGAAGACACCGGCGTCGGTATCCCGGCGGAAAATCTGCCGCACATTTTCGATCGTTTCTATCGCGTGCGCAACGCGCAGACCAGCGCGGTCCAGGGCCTCGGCTTGGGATTGAGCTTCGTCGCCTGGATCGTGGAAGCCCACGACGGCCGCATCGATGTGGCCAGCAACTCCGGTGTCGGAACGCGCTTCACCGTCCTGTTACCCTCCGGCGTCGAAGCCCCGCAACCTGTCGCCGCCGAGTCCGGTACACTAGCATCTAATGAGTCTCGAAATTCGTGAGAGTTCGCGCGAAGGGGTGGACATCCTTTCGCTCAAGGGCCGCCTGACCGTGGGCGAGGCCAGCGCGGTGCGCGAGAAATGCACCGCCATCGCCGCCGAAGGGCGCTATAACGTCCTGTTGAACCTGGAGCACGTCGATTACATCGATTCCACCGGCCTCGGAGCGATGGTCATCTGTTTCACTTCGCTCAAAAAGGCCGGCGGCGCGCTCAAGCTGGTGAATCCCAACAAGCGCAACGTGGAGCTGCTGTTGCTCACCAAGCTGCACACCATCTTCGAGGTTTTTGCCGACGAGCAGGACGCCGTCAACAGCTTTTTCCCCGACCGCGAGATCCGCCGCTTCGATATCCTGAGCTTTGTCCAGCAGGAAAAGGACGAACCAGCCATCTGAAGCTGGTAACATGAAAAATAATGTCCTCGAAAATTTCTGACCTGATCGGCGGCGCGGCAGCGATTGCAAAAGGAATGGGCATCACCTTCATGGAGATGCTCCAGCCCACGATTACCGAGGATTATCCGGAATCTCCGGCCAAGTTCCAGGAACGTTATCGCGGCGTCCACCAGCTCCAGCGCGATGAAAACGGTCTGGAGAAATGCGTGGCCTGTTTCCTGTGCGCGGCCGCCTGTCCGGCCGATTGCATCTATATTGAAGCCGCGGAAAATACCGACCGCCTGCGCATCAGCGGCGGCGAACGCTACGCCAAGGTTTATAACATCGATTACAACCGCTGCATCTTCTGCGGCTTTTGCGTCGAAGCCTGTCCCACCGACGCCATCACCCACGGCCACGGATTTGAGATCGCCAGCTATAACACTTCCACGCTGATTTACCGCAAGGAGAAAATGCTGGTCCCGATTCCCGCCGGCGCCCAATTCCCTCTCCAGTCCGCCCCGCCCCCCGAACCCGCCGCCCATTAGGAACCGCCCATCAGCCCGCAGCCGTCTTCTTCCGAGCCGTGACCGCAGGGAGCGGTTTCCCGAAACTGTTTTCGAGCCGCCGAACCGCCATGCGTAAGCATGCGGACTTTAGCGGGCGCTTATAGAGCCGCGACCCTCGGGAGCGGTCCGAGCCCCCTCAAGGCAAATTGAACTCGCTCCGCACCGCCTCCGCGTTCTTGGCCGCCTGCGGCTGAAAGTCGCTCTTCATCGACGCGCACCGTCTCCAGTAACCTAAAGCGTCCTTGGCGCGCGCCGGGTTGCTATCCGCCAGGTGATAATTCGCCATCCCCAATGTGAACAACGCGCTGGCTTCTTGTAACCCGTCCTTTTCGATCAGCGGCAGCGCGGCCCGTAGCATCTGGTCCGCGCGTCCCCACTGGCTGGCGACACCACTCGAAATTCCCCCCATGTAGTACGCGGTGGCCAGAATGTGAGCTTTCTTTTTCTCCCATTCCTCGTCGCTCAGATTCTTGGGACGCGGCTTTTTATCCAGAATCGCGATCACGTGCACCGCATGCCCGATCACCTTTTCATGCGCCTCCTGGCGGCCGAAGTGATATTCGGAAACGGCCATCAACATATCGACGTTATCGGGATCCGCCGCCAGCGTCTTATCGGCCAGCGCCAGAGCCTTGTCCGCCTGGTTCAGTTTTTTGTACAACAGGAAGCACTCCGCCGGAGCATTCTCCACATACGGACTCTGCGGATTTTTCTCCTCCAGATCCTGGAGCAGCCGCAGCCGCGTGGCCGCGTCCTCGATCTGTTCCGCGATCGTGTAGATCGTCGATTCCGCGTACAACTGCGTCTTTTCCGCGTCCGCGGCGCCGCCTCCGCCTTTTGCCGCCACTTGCGACGCGATCCGCCACGTCGAGTCGGCCCATTTCAATATCTCGTCCTGATTTCCCAATCTGTCGCCCTTGCTCTCCGCCGCCTGTAGCGAAAGCTTAGCCGCTTCCAGATTCTCCGGCTCGAGAGCAATGCGCTTCTCCCCGATCCGCAGCGCCTCATCCCACGCTTTCTCCTTCATGTATGCTGGCTGAAGCTGATCGTAGACCCAGGCGATCGCGGGACTCACCGCATATTGCAAGCTGAATTGCTCCATGTAATGGAGCTTTTCCACAGGGTCATTCTCCTGTTGAATATGCTGGATCAACAAGCCCTCCCTGGTTTCAGGGTCGTACACCGGCTTCGGGCGTTGCCCAGTCATGCCCTGAGCAGCCATAAGGAGGATGATCAGCAGTATAGGAACCTTCTTCACCGTTATCTCCTTTTGACATGGTGTAATATATAAGCTCTTCGGTTGAGAGCAAAAGAACCTTTAGTACGATAACCTTAGCGATGAACCACGACCGTTTATGATGATTCCTGCCTCGACTCTTGCCGCTCTTCTGCTTCTGATCCTGGCCTTGTTTTGTTGGGGCTCCTGGGCGAACTCCCAAAAGTACCTGTTCAAGTGGCGCTTTGAGCTGTTCTTTTATGATTTCTCCATCGGAGTCCTGGCCTCGGTTCTGCTCGCCGCCTTTACCCTTGGCTCCATGAATCCCCAGGAGTTAACCGTCTCCGATAATCTCTTAATCGCGAGTTATCGCAAGATAGCCGAAGCCGTGGCTGCCGGAGTCCTCGTCAATTTCGCCTACGTGTTGTTGGCGGCCGCCACTTCCCTCTCGGGCATGGCAGTCGCGTTTCCAGTCTCCTTCGGCATCGGACTCATAGTGATGTCGGTCACCAATTTTATCGGCAGCCCCGAACTGAGTAACCCATTACTCCTCTTTGGCGGCCTGGGACTCGTGCTGGCGGCCCTTGTGATCGACGTCATCGCCTGCCGTTCTCACCTTGCTTCGCTGAAGCAAGCGGCCAAATTGGGCCCGGTGCTGGACCCGCGCACCAGGTTGCCCGTGCGGACTGCGATGACCACCCGCGGCGTCATTCTCGGCGTGCTCAGCGGCATCGCCTTGGGTTTCTTTTATCCCGTGCTCGATTCCTGCCGCGAAGGGGATGGTGGCGTCGGTCCGTACGGCGTCGCCGCGTTGATGGGCTTCGGCATGTTCTTCTCCACTCTGCTCTACATGCCGTTCTTCATGAACTTCCCAGTCTATGGCGAGCCGCTCCAGTTGAGCGACTATTTTAAAGGCGCGAGAAAACAGCACCTGTGGGGCATTTTTGGCGGCTTTGTCTGGGCGGTAGGCCTGGTGGCGGCCTTGGCGGAAGCGGCCGCGCCTCCTCCGGTCAAGACCGGCCAGGCGCTCGCCTTCGGACTGCTCCAGGCCGTGCCCGTCGTGGCCGCGCTGTGGGGATTGCTCACCTGGCGGGAGGCCGGCGGTTCCACCCAGGGAGTCAAGATGCTGCTCCTAGGCACCCTGGTTCTGTACCTCGCCGGTGTGGCGCTGGTCTCGCTCAGCCCCGTTCTTGCCTCCAAGTAATCTGCACGTTTTCGTGCCGCGCGCGTCTTATCTACCAGGAAGAGTTTTGTCTTATAAGGTTCTTTTTCTTGTCCTGACCGCTCTACCGGCCTTCGCCGGCGAATACGCCGTCCTCGCGAGCGGGTTTCGTATTCATGCCGAACGGCATGAATACGACGGATCCAGCCTCAAGTTGTTCACCAAAGACGGCATGATCGAACTCCCGGCAGCCTCGGTCGCCTCGTTCGAAGCCGAGGAATATGTGGCTCCGGAACCAGTCCCCGTCGCAGCCGTTGTTCCACCGCAGCCCAAGTCCACCGACCCCAAAACGCTGATTCACGACGCCGCCGTGCGCAATTCCCTGCCCCCGGCCTTCGTTGCCAGCGTGGCCAAAGCCGAATCGGCCATGAAGCAGAGCGCCGTTTCGCCCAAAGGCGCCATCGGAGTCATGCAGTTGATGCCCGGGACCGCCAAAGCGCTCGACGCAGACCCGCGCGACACCGAACAGAATATCGACGCCGGAACCCGCCTGCTGCACGATCTGCTGCTCAAATACGACGGCGATGTGGTCAAGGCCCTGGCCGCCTACAACGCCGGCCCCGGCGCCGTCGACCGCTACAACGGCCTTCCTCCCTACCGTGAAACCCAGCAATACGTAAACAAAGTAATCACCGACTACCAAAAAAACGGCGGCCAATAACCCAATCTCAGTCTTCTATCTCTTTCCTCTTACCGCCAACCTTTTCCTCCTGCCAGCTTTTTCTCACTGCCAACCGTCTTTGTGGCGCGCGCCCCCAGGCGTGCCGCGTCGCCACTCGTGGCGAGGCCCGGCCCGCCTCGATCTACCCCACCCCCTCACAAGCCCTCTCTAAAACCGCCAGCGCTCCCCCCACCTCTCCCATCTCATACGACTTCCAACTCCCT
>JBEKOZ010000442.1:0-4781 GCA_049521275.1 Bryobacteraceae bacterium
CTTGTTCCAAGCTGCGGATGGTTTTGCGGCCGGTGACCTTCACCGAGCTCTGATCGACGCCGGTGATCCGGGCGTTGCCGCGAAAACTTTCGATGATCACGCGCGGAGCTTTCGTGGTTTGTTTTTCTCCGGCGATGGGATATTCGAAGCTTTCGCCGAACATATCGATTCCACCCATGGTGATGCCGCTGCGCGGCCACCAGCTCTCAAATCCACGCACGGTGTGGACGCTCAACCCGATCATGCACAGCAGGACAATGAGGATCCATTCGCCGCCGGACATTCCGCGCGCCGGAAGCTCCCTATCCGTCGCGGCCCAAAAGAGAATTTCCGTGAGCCGCAGCAGTCCCCACAGGATCAGCAGCGTGGGCCAGTATCTGGCGAAATAGTCGACCAGAGCCAGGTCCGGGTACATGTTGCGGGCCAGGAAAAGAACTCCGACGCCGATCAGCAGCAATGGCGCGACAACTGAAGTACGCTTCATGTGGAAACCCCTTACGATGTACGAGCGCCGGACCGCTCCATTAATTTGAAAACGCCGAAGACGATGAGCAGGACCGGCCAGGTGCGAGCGAAGCTGACGGTGCCGAAGTGGTCGATCGACAACAGCACGCCGAGCGTGATCAGCAACACCGGGCCACGGATGGCACAGAGAAATCCAGGGGTCATCGCGGGCCTCTGTCTTGAGGCGAACCGGCTTCAGAAGACGAGCCCGCCATGCGCAGATACAGCATGTATACGCCGAGCACGATCAGCAGCGCCGGCCAGAAGCGGATGAAGCGCTCGATCTGGAAGTAGTCGAGGTTATTGAGCAGAAAGATCACGCCGAGCACGATCAGCAGGATGGGCGCGATCGGGAATCGATTGCCACCGCGCGACGGGAACAGGCTCGAGAATTCGTCGACGACCAAGCCTTGCTGGCGGCGGCGGGCGGTGTGGTGGGCCTCGAACGCCATATAGAAAAAGAAGGCGGCGAGCATCAGGCCGACCAAAGGCTCGAAG
Organism: Bryobacteraceae bacterium; assembly: GCA_049521275.1. Taxonomy (GTDB): domain Bacteria; phylum Acidobacteriota; class Terriglobia; order Bryobacterales; family Bryobacteraceae; genus Palsa-187. Next base: position 1,003 of record JBEKOZ010000442.1, read on the forward strand.
CCGCGCGCGGCGTCGTTGGCGAGCACGCTGATGATCAGTCCCACGATGACGACGTGGACCAGGCCCTTCGCGTACTGGCCGTTGTAGATCGCGCCGACGCCGGGGATCAGCCCCAGGACGAAGGCGACGCCGGGCGACGCCTCATGATTCACGATCGGTGGTGGGGCTGCCGCGGTATAGGGCGACGCGTAGGAGGACGGCGCGGGGATGGGGCCGGGGATCGGAATCGTCGGAGGTACGGTCTGTTGTTGCATGGGGATGTGCTCCTGGCAATAAATAGTTCCGTGCGCGTTCCGCACGGTGTTCTCATCGAGCGGCTTGCCGCACGCCCGGCAATACCCGACGACCTTGGGCGGCGCGGGGGTCGGCTCTACGGGCTTGAACTCGTCTTGCTTGATCTCTTCTGGCTTGAACTCTTCGGGCTTAGGTTCTTCGGGATTCATTTTGATGCCGGCGACGAGGATGCGGGGGCCTTGGTACGGGCCGCGTCGCTGCCGTCGTCGCTCCACTCCTTCACTCGCGATTCGATCTCATAGACCAGCCGCAGACTCTCGTAATATTTCACGCCCCGCTGCCAGGTGCGTGTGGCGCGATCCTCGGCCGCGGTCCAGATTTTGACCGGATCGAGATCGGCGGGCGTCAAATGCCGGAACTCAATTCCGGCAAATCGCCCCAACATCGCGAAGGAGAGCAGCGTCATCGCCATTCCCATCGCGTAGCGGGGCTGGAGCACCGGCTCCAACAGCTTGCCGCCCAGCCGGCTCCCGAAAATCCGCCGTACCCACGAGGGCTTCACGGCCAGACGGCTGGGACCGGTGGAGATCTCAAACAGAATCCGCGTGACCAGCTCGGGCGGAGCCGCTACGTCCGAGACGCGCTCCATGAACGCCACCGCGCCCGCCGCGTCGCGAGCCAGTTCCTCACACGCCGCGCACGAGGACAGATGGCTCTCGAGCGCGGACTTGCGGTCCGCGGCGAGCGTGCCGTCCAGGTAATCGGCAAGTAAGATTTCGACGTCAGCGCAATTCATAAAGCAGTAGCCAGTAGCCAGTAGCCAGTAGCCAGTAGGCGCAGGGGTTTCTCCTGGCTACTGGCTACGGGGTACTGGCTACTTCTTCTTCTCACATTCTCCTCCGCAGGACGCGCGCCAGTTCGGCGCGGCCGCGGTTTAATCGGGATTTCACCGTGCCCTCGGGTACATGCAACACTTGAGCGATTTCCCGATATTCTAACTCTTCCAGATCCCGCAGGATTACCGTCTCCCGCAATTCCGGCGACAATTTCTGAAGCGCGGCCTGCAACATTTCGCTGGCCTCGCGCCCCGCCACCAGGCCATCGGTACGGGCCGACATCGCGGTTTTCTCTTCGAGCATCGGCAGCTGCTCCTCGATCGAATCGGTCGACCGGTCGAGCTTGGTCCGCCGGTAGTGATCGATCAGCAGGTTGCGGCTCAACCGGGCCAGCCAAACTGTAAAGGATCCCTCGCCCGCCCGGAAACTTTTCAAAGACCGGAACACCCGCAGGAAGATCTCCTGGGTCAGGTCCTGCGCCTCCTGATCGGTGCCCACAAAGCGGTAGCAGATCGAATACACACGCCGGGTATGGACCTTCACGAGGTCCTCCCAAGCGGCCTCCTCGCCGCCCAGGCACCGCTCGATTAGCTGGGTGTCCGCGTCCAAAAATGTGTCCCACGGGTTCGGTTTCAACCCCGTCAGGGTGCCTATCGTGCTAATCTGACCAACTGTGGCTATGGCTGCCATTGTCTGTTCGTTCCGCGACCCAGAATATTACGTCCCTGTAATGAGAACGAAGAACGATCATGATAAGTTCGAACTACATTCTAGCCCACGTTTCCCCGTCCGGTACAGCATACGTGGACTGGCGGTAACCTTTTGACCAGGAAACACGTTGGAGCGGGGTTCGCCGTGGCGGCTACGCTCGGGATGGCGGGCTTTGTCGTGTACCGCTGGCGGAGGTCGGGATTCGTCTGGCATGAGTTCTCGGCGGCGCTCGAAAACGTCGACTGGACGTGGCTGGCGCTGGCTTTGGCCCTGATCCTGGCAACCTACGTGGGCCGGGCTCTGCGCTGGGAAGTGATGCTCCGGCCGCTGAAGAAGAATACCACCCTTTGGCCGGTCTTTTCGGCGACGGCGATCGGCTTTACGGCGGTGGTACTGTTCGGCCGAGCGGGGGAACCGGTGAGGCCCTATCTGATCGCGAAAAAAGAGGGGGTTTCGTTTTCGAGCCAGGTGGCGGCCTGGGTAGTGGAACGGATTCTCGACCTGTTGATGGTGCTGGTGATCTTCGGGATGGCGCTGTCGCAGGTTTCGCGCAGCGCGATCCAGCACGGTCCGAGGGTCAAGCTTGTCCTCGAAGCAGGCGGCTACACCGCCGGCGTTACCGGAGCGGCGTGTCTGGCGCTGTTGCTCGGGTTGAGGCAGTTCAGGGGAGGGGTCCAGAAGCGGCTGATGGAAGGCCTGACGTTCCTTCCAGTGGCGGTGACGGACCGGATCGCGAAGGCCCTGCAATCGTTCGGGGAAGGGATGGAATCCATGCGCAGCGGCGCCCGGACGGCGCTGCTGGTTTTCTACACGATTGTGGAGTGGTGCGTGATCGCGGCGGCGTTCGGATGCGTATTCAAGGCGTTTCCGGCGACCCACGAACTGGGGGTCACGGACGTGGTGATTCTGCTTGGATTCGTCTGTTTTGGCAGCATCGTCCAGATTCCGGGGGTGGGCGGAGGCATGCAGATCGTGACCGTCCTGATGCTGACGGAGTTCTTCGGCGTCAGACTGGAGGCAGCCAGTGGAATCGCTCTGGTGCTTTGGATCATCACATTTGTAGCGATTGTGCCGCTCGGGCTGGTGCTGGCCTTCCACGAGGGGATCAACTGGCGAAATCTGCGCCACATCGAGCCCACCGCCATGGGAGGAGCAGGTACGTGACTTGTCCTTTTTGCAGCCATCGCCAGGACCGGGTGATCGATTCCCGCGAATCGAAGGAAGGGGATGTGATCCGGCGGCGCCGGGAGTGCCTGAAGTGTGAGCGCCGCTTCACGACCTATGAAAGAAGTGACGAAATCCCCTACATGGTCGTCAAAAGAGATGGAAGGCGGGAAAAGTTCGACCGGCAGAAGGTGCTTGAGGGATTGTTGAAAGCCTGCGAGAAAAGGCCGGTGCCGATGGCCAAGCTGGCCGAAGTGGTGGATGCGGTGGAATCGCAGCTTGCAGACACGCCGGACCGGGAGATGCCGACCTCAGAGGTGGGCGAACTGCTCATGAAACAGCTGGTGGCGCTCGATAAGATCGCATACGTCCGGTTTGCATCGGTTTACCGCGATTTCCAGGATGTAGAGGCATTCCTGGCTGAGCTGAAAGACCTGTTGCAGCGGCGCATTTGAAGTTTAGCCACGGAACCCTGTAACCGATCGCTTCTCAAAACATCTTTTGAAATAGGGACTTAACTTAACGGAAGAAGCCTGTTATACTCGGTTGTTGCCATTTGCAAGGGTCGCGGACGAAGTGTGTTCTTGCGCATTTTAATTAAGTCCTTGCGTTGCATGTGGTTACGATTTGGATCCCAGGCAATTGGTAGAAGATATTTGAAGAACCCCAACAAAATGCTGGCCTTTCCGGTACGAAGGGCGTGGACTATCCGGCTGTCAGAGTCGCAGAAGGAGAGCGCATGAGAGTGGGGAAGGTGAATGCCGTGGACGAGTTAGAGGATCAATTCTCGGGCGAAAATCACGAACCTCTGGGGCTTCCCTTTGACGAGGAAGC
>JBEKOZ010000443.1:0-4780 GCA_049521275.1 Bryobacteraceae bacterium
GATCAACAGACACAGAAGCAGCGTCTGTTGATCGACTCTCAGACCAGGGAGCAGTTGCTCTCGCTGGCGACCGATTTTCCACGTATTTGGAATGATCCGGACGTCGAATCTCGCGAGCGAAAACGCATTCTGCGTCTGCTCATCGAGGATGTGACGTTGATCAACGGAGAGATGATCCAGGTTCAGGTGCGCCTGCGCGGCGGCGCCACTCGAAGTCTAACTCTCGCCAAGCCACTGCCGATCGCGCAGATTCGAAAAACGAAGCCGGAAGTGGTCGCCCAGATCGACGCACTGCTGGATCGTTACTGTGATCGCGAAGTCGCAGAAGTTCTGAATAAACAGGGAAGAAGGACGTGGCAGGATGAGCCGTTCAACCTGAAGAAGATTGCCCATATCCGGCAAGCGTTCCATCTAAAATGTCGCTACAGCCGACTGCGAGCCAAAGGACTGCTCACGGCCAAAGAGATGAGTATCCGGCACGATGTGACGTTCACTACAATCAATGCTTGGGGCAGAGCCGGGCTGCTGAAAAAACACCGCTACGACAATGTGCGGCGATGTCTATATGAGCCACTTGATAAGAATGCCATTCTCAAAGGCCAGGGTGGCAGAGCGGCCAAGCAGCCGGCGCTCATCTCTGTACAAGCAGGACAAGGTGCAATATGAAACTTAAGCCTTGTCGCGCGGCTTGTAAGGTCGCGCCGGAACCACGCCCACGCCATAGTGCATGGCCATCTCTTGATACGTGGGATTTAGATCTGGATCGTAGCGGCAGGCTTTGGTGACGCCGGTCTTGGTGTTGTCGGGCACCACCAGCTTCGGAACGCCCTGGTAAAACTCGAAGGCGCGCACGTGTGCACCGATCCAGTTCGCCAACTGCTCATCGCTGGTGGCCTCAGCGTAAGTGTACGAGCTGGCTCCCAGGACGGCGACGAACAGATGTGCCTGCTGAACGGGACCACCGCGAGCATCGTAGATCGGGATGGTGGTTCCCGCCCAATCGACGAACAGTTTCTCGCCGGCCTTGTGTTCCTGACGGAGCACTACATCTTGCTTGCGGCGCCAGCGCTGGTACAGCTCGCAAAAACGGGAGTAGCGATAGCCGTCAGGGTTGGCCTGCCGGTACTCCTCCCAGAGCAACTGCTGGGTCACATGTCGATGCTGCTGTCGCTGCCGGTGCAGCTCGGCGAAGTCTGGCATCGGTAACACCGCCGGGCGAGCCCGCGGTGGTCCCCCGAACAAAACAGTCTCCAGCCGGTCCTCGTCCCAATCCTCGCCAAGCGGCCACTGGACCCCGGCAGCTTCGGCCCGTTGCAGGTACTCGTGTACGGTTCCGAGCCCAATCGAGCAACTGCGGGCGATCTGTCGCAGCCCCAGGCCCAATGAAAACTTCAGTCGAAGAACTTCTTTAATCTTGCGCACGGACAATCTCCTGGCTGGCAAGCTGATCCTCCCTTTCGGGGGGAGGCTGCTTGCCATTGTGTTGTCCAGCGCCACTCAGCTTGTGGAAATCATTCCGGGCTCAAGCCGAACACCGTTCCGGGATCGGCCTGAACCTGTTCGGCTTCATCGCGGAATCGGTGTTCACCTTCATCCCGGAACGGTGTTCGGAATCATCCCGGAATGCCGTTCGGAATCACCCCGGAATCGCGTTCACGTTACACCGGAATCCCCACTTCCAGACCGTCCATTCCGCATCGCGCTTTCCCAAAGCTGTTTCAGATAGGGTTTTGATACAGCAGAAAGCAGACGCGTCCAGGGCTTGGGCCTTGTCACAGGGGGCGTGTCGGTCCGAGTCTGGGTCTGCGGAGCCGAGCAATTGTTGGGGTAGCCGTAGTACCTGAGATCAGCGTCAACCTTACCGAGCGGACTGGGCCTGAACGGCTTGGGCCGGAGGAACATGATTGCCGCGATGACACGTGTAGCAAGTAACTAATCCGGCGCCATCGGGAAGGTCGCCGGCAATCAGTTTGGTCAACGGTGCGTCCGCATGGCCGAGGGTCGCATTGATGTCTTTGACCATTTTGATCATGTTGCGCGCTATGAGTTTCTTGGGATTTCCGTCATCCCATCTGCCTTCCCCAGTTTCGAAATTATTGGCATGCCCATGCTCCATATGGTCACCGGAAACGTGGCAGAAGTTGCATTCGACGCCCAGAGACATCCGGAGGCCCTCCATGACTTCCACAAAATTAGTGTCCTGAGGAAGATAGCGCAAGTTCTTCGGAGGTTGCGCGGCCCCGCGGCCCCGGCCCGCGTTGGGATTTGGCGGAGCAGGGTTAGCCCCCACGCCAAAGGTCGATGTGTCCTTTGCCTCCGGCGCCCGTCTGATTTCCTCCGGCGCCTTCGTCTTTGGCTCAGTTTGTCCCTGGTGGCACGTAAAACAGGTAATATACTGCTTGCCTTCCGGATAGGGCAGGTATCGCGAGTTAACAAAGTCGTTTCCACTGTCGGGAAACCGGGATGCGAGGCCTTTCATCATGACCACCATCTGACGCGCTCTTTGTTTACGCGGGTTTTCGTCGCTCGCAAAGTCGCCGACGTCGTGACAGAATCCGCACTGGACGCCGAGACCGGCTGAAAACATCCGCATGACCTGGATCACGTTGACGTCCGGCGACAGGACTTTGAGGTTCTTAAATACAGGCGGCTGCTGCTCCCGCACTGGGGCCGCCGGCTGCTGAGCCTGTACAGCGAGCGGCGACAGGCAAAGAATACGAAGAAGCAGTGCCAAACGTTGGCAGGTACAGGTGATCATTCCACGGTTCTCCCTGTTTGGCAGGCTTCATTTGGTGTGATTCTTCAACGGCGATGAAGCGGTCAATGAGTCTTTATACGACACAAGCAGCCATGCCAGGTTAGACGTTCCGTTGCCCCAGTTCAGGTTGGCCGCAGGTGGAGGGTTCCTGACGTAGACGGCATAGCGGCCAGGCCGTCTTAACAACGTTTCGTCAATGATCGCTTCGATCTCCGTGATACCTTTCAGTTCGTACGGAATCGGCATGTCGTTAAAAAACACCTGGGTGCGATCAAAGAAATTGAACCCCTCGATTTTCAGCCGGAGTGTCGGACTGCCCTCGCGTACCGTAACCTTTGACATCTGCGAATCCTCGAAATCGTGCCGCTGCGTGTCCATGGCCGTAATTCCGGGCTGCGGCAGCCTCCCCGGAGCGACGCCGCCCACGCGACCCTCTCGATAATTGGCCTTTTTGACAATCAACGTAAAGCCCAGATTCTCGATCACCGGCAGCCCGGCGAAGCCCGATCCCCCAAACGGATTGGAGGCGTTGTAATAGGCATGGTACTTACCGTCCAGCGGACGGCCGTTGTAGATTACTTTGGCAATGTCGTTCAGGTTCTGAATGCTTTGCAGAGGGTTGGCATTGACGATCACCAGATCGGCCAGTTTCCCCGTTTCTACCGTCCCCAGATCCTTTTCTGCCTTAACCGCCTCGGCCGGCCACTTAGTCGCCGACTCAATTGCCTGCATCGGCGTCAGCCCGGCATCGTCGACCAGATTTTCTATTTCGTGATGAATCGCTGGACCGGGCGTTGCGTTGTTCCCGCCGTCTGTTCCCGCAAGCACATGTCCTCCGGCCTCCACGTACATCTTATGGAAGCGAAGTGCGTTCTGATACCCTTTCATATGCACCTCGCGATTCCTCGGGCGCAAATGCACGGGACCGGCGTAATTCCCGAGCAGGGTCAGTCTGCGCTCCTCCGGGTAATATGTCTCCAGCGCCTCGTTGCCGAGGATTAGCCGATCCTCCGCCTCGAATCGCGCCCATCCTTTTTGTAATCCCATCGCCTTCTCGATGAAAGTGGGAACCAGGTTGACATGGTGGTCCACTAGATATTTGATCTCTGCAGGAACCTTGGCATCGTCCATCCAAGACCAGATTTCCAACTCATCGGGCTGAGGTACGCCAGGGGGAATTCCCGCCACCTCACCAGGCTGCACTACTTGGCGGATAACCGGCGGCAGCGGTGGCATTTTATCGCTTGCGACCTCAATGGCTACGCCAAGCGAGTGCGGAATGATATCCGCGCCCAGTTCGGCTGCTTTCCTGGGAAGGATCTCGGGACCGCCGGAACGGATAATTGTTGCCTTGCCGGCTTTGTGCGCTTCCTCGAACGCGGCCTGCACGACCTGGTCGCCCGCCCGGCCATTCTGAAACGAGACAACGTCTGCCCCCAGAGCAAGTATCCTGTGGGTCCACTCACGGGCTTCTTCCGGGGTCTTCAGCACCTGTAGTTGCTGATAAGGCGATTCGAGCCCGTTCAGGTTGGCGAACTCCTGAAAATGAACGGGCGCGTCGAACGGCCGCGGGGCAAGGATCTTGCCGGCCAGAATCCCCTCGTGCATGAGTACGCCCGTCTCGCCGTCGTCACCTATTCCTATAAACGAAGTGTTGCCGGTGTTGAGCATGGCTTCGCCGTGATAGGAGTAGAAATTCAGCTGGGCATCCCATAATCCCGGCACTATCCATTTCCCATCGGCGCGAATGACCTGAGCGCCAGCCGGGATCGCGTCACCCCTCTTTCCGATCTTTGAGATTCTGTTTCCCTGGATCACAACTTGAACATCGCTAGCGGGCGCTCCGCCGTTCCCGTCGATCAGAGTTCCCCCATCGACTACCACTATTTCGGGCGTTGTTTGTCCCTGAGCATGGTCAAGAGCGCTCAATGCAGCCCAAGCGATAAGGATGCAGGAGCCCATCGGCAAAGCAAGTAATCGTCTCATAGTGAATCCGTAGGTGGTTGGGTCAAATTGCCGTTT
>JBEKOZ010000444.1:0-4776 GCA_049521275.1 Bryobacteraceae bacterium
ATGGTGAGACGGATAGGGGTGAGGGAATTTTTCACTTCGTGAGCCATCTTGCGCGCCAGCGCCTGCCAACTGGCGAGGCGGGTGACTTGAATGAGATGTTCGCGCGCCTGTTGAAGCTGGTCCGCCATATGATTGAAGGCGGCCAGGGCGGCGCCGATTTCGTCTGTTCCTCCGGGGGCGACGCGCGCGTCCAGATCTCCGGCGGCGACGCGGCCCAATCCTTCGGTCAAGCGGCGGATGGGACGGCTGATGCGCGCGGCCAGAAAAATCAAGGCGGCGAGCGACGCGAGCCACAATACGGCAGCAACCACCAGGAGCGCGGTGGAAAATCCACGGCCCAGATCGCGCGCCGCTGAACGCTCAAAGGTATCGCGCGCGCTGGCGTACTGTTTTTCCAGCTTATCCATGGCGATTCCCATGGGGCGCGAGTAGACCAGCACTTCGTTGTTGCCGCGGACGTAGTAATCGAGGCGGTCGCCGTCGGTGCCGCTGAGTTCGGTCCACTCGGTTTTTCCGCTGTCCCAGAAGTTGGGAGCTTCGGCCGGGGTGAGATGACGGGGAGTGAGTCTGCCTTCGGCGGCGTCGCGCTTGAGCAGTTCTTCGGATGCGATGAAGAGCTCGCGGCCGGTTTTCTGGAGGGACTGGGAGACGTGATCGAGCTCGGCCAGGGGCGCGAGTTTGAGGCTGCGTTCGAGAAGAGCGAGGGAGGTCCAGAGGGTGAGGCCGAGGGGCAGAATGGTGGCTAGGAGGAAGACGAGGATGAGTCGCGTGCGGAGGCGGTTCATCGGAAGCGGGGGGCGGACCATGCCTCGCCATGAGTGGCGACGCGGCACGCCTGGGGGCGCGCGCCACCGAAGACGGCGCTGTGCGGCGGCGGTGTGTGGAAGAGAAGCCGCCTTAAGGCGGCTGCCGGCTGAAGCCCGCCCCACCCGGAGGACCTCACTAGATGCCTCTGCGGGTGGGGCGTTTTAGTTCTTCGAGGGTCAGCGGACCGGCTTCGGTGGTCCAGTGGTATTGGGTCGCGGGAGGGCGGCTGAATAGCTCGATCAGGCCGTTCAGATTGATGCCGGCTTCGCCGACTCCGAAGGGATTGGAAAGCTTGGCATCGGACGGGACGCGGACTTCGACGCGGGCCCACAACGAATCCTGGTCGCCGATCCCGACCGGTTCCATGGGCATCTGCTTCAGGCACCAGGCCTCGGCGTCGGCCAGGTCGAGGTGGTCGACCAGCTTTCTCGGCGATTGGGTTTTGATCACCCGAAATTGCTCCTCCCACACACTGTAACTTACCAGGAATCGCTCGGCGAGCTGGCTGGACAGATGATCTTTTCTGCCGGAAAAGAGGGAGATTTTAACGTCGAACGGGACTTGCGCGCCGCTGTGCAACCGCTCGAGGGGCTTGCCCGACAGGAAATGGAGATGCGGGGCGGAGAACTCGATCAGATTATTGTGCCAGCGAAGGGCGAGATCCTCCGCGAGCATCGCGAGGCCGAAGCCGGAGACAAACGCCAGAACCAACCACCACGTCTTGATGGTCCGCACTAACATCCTTTTAAAAGTTTAAACCCGCATAGAAGACCGGTTCCACCCGCCCGGCGCGCAGCGGAAATGCTACTGCCAGTTGAAAGCCGTCCGCTTTGAACCCGGCGCCGACGGACTGTTTGAGCTCGCGCTCCTGCGGAGTGTCCCAAATTGTGCCGGCGTCGTAGAACACCTGCAACCAGTGAAAGCCGTAGTCGATCGATCCAGTCACGATATGCGATCCTCCCAACGGGTCCAGGTCGAACTTGTTCCAGCCGCGCAGAACCGTGGCGTTGCCGGCCACGAATTTCTCAAACAGCGGCGCGTTCCCGTTGATTTCCCCGCCGAGGAACCCGACCTCTACGGTACTATGATCGCGGCGGAAGCGGTAGCGGGCCTGTCCCATCTGACGCGTGAAGTCGGTATCGGTCTCGAAGGCGCGAATTCCGGCGCGGAGGGAGTAACTGGCGTTGAGCTCCTGTTCGTCGACATCCTGAGCCGAACCCCAACGCCGGTGGTACCGCAGGGTGCTGACCACCGCGTTGGACGATTCGGTATTCGCACCGGGCTGCTCCGGCCGGAAGTGCGAAAAGCTGGTCCCGAGGTCGAGCTCGAGAGGCGCGGCGATGACGAGGGTCGCCTCCGGAGTGAAGACCTGGCGGGAACGATAGATGCCGGCTTCATCGCTTGAGGCGACGAGCGTGGCCTGATTCCACTGGTCGTGAAAACTGTCGAATTCGAAGTGGAAGCGGAGGCGGTCCGTGCCCACGTGCTTGCGCTCATAGCGGGCTTTGATGCCGGCGAAACGCTCGATCATGGAGTCGTTATCGCTGATCAGGCCGAAGGTGAACTTGTTGCCCTGAATGTTGGCCGAGCCGGAGCCTTCCCCGCTCCAGCCGAGCTTGGAATCATAGAGGAATTTCGCGACGTTGATCTCGAGCCGCCGCTCATGGGCTTGCGGGACCTCAAAGTTGACGACGACGTGATCGGCGACGGTGCCCTTGCCGACAGTGACGGAGACGGCGGGGACGTGCAGCTCCTTCTTGATGCGGTCGGCAAGACGGTCGAGGGCCGGGTAGTCGAGCTTGGAGCCGACCATTTTGTCGACCTCTTTGCGGAGGGCGTCGCTGATGCGCCAGTTTTTCTGGCCGGAAACCTGGACGCTTTCGACCGTATATTTCGCGTTGACGTTGAGATCCTGAAGCGCCTTTTCATCGTCAGGAACGTCGCACCCCGCCAGCGGTACCGAGCAAATGATGGCCGCAAGCAACAGCTTGTTCATAGTGCGGTTGCGGAAGGCACGCTGGGTGCCACTGGGTTTCGCTTGTATTTACAATCAGTTGGGGTGGTGTGACGTGTGCGCACAGGTCACAGGTGGGCTTTCACAGGGGAATCAGACTTTATAGGTTCGTTCGTTGCGCAGAAGAATCAACAGTACTTCTGCGGTCCGGTTGGCGTGGTCGGGTCTGAAGATGATTCGGTAGCGGCCGGAAACCTTTCGATAGCGGCCCTTGAATTCCTTGCCTTTGAGAGGTTTCACCAGACCTCGGAATGGGTCTTCGGCCATGGCGCGAAGATCGTCGAGGATACGCTCGCGGCGATCCGGCGGGATGGCCTTAAGCTGTTTTACGGCTTCGCGGGCGAGGCTTACGGTCCAGCTCATGTTCCAACTCGGCGAGCGTGACAGATTCGCCGTGGCGTATCTGTTGCTCGGCTGTGTGGAGAAGAACGGCCTCTTCTGGTGTCAGGATATCGTCAGGATCAGGTTGGTGACCGACTCGACCGACCGGGTTTCGCTCAGACGGCGTGGTCTTGGTGCTCATATTGTTCAGGCTATCAGGTTGAGGTCCGGCTTCGTAGGTTCCGCGCCGCGGCGGCTGCGTTTTCGAACTCCCGCTCGATGGTCGGGCTTCGCAGTTCGGAACGGAGGCTGGCGAGTTTGGCGATAAAGACTTCCAGTGCGGCGTCGATGTTGGCTGCGTTGGTCGCGAAGATGTCGCGCCAGATTTCATAAGGGCTCAGGGCGAGTCGGGTCAGGTCCAGCGCGGCGGGGCCGGCTACGCGGGCGGCATCGGGCTCGGTCGCGATCGATGCGGCGAGGGCGGTCGAGATGAGCTGCGGGAGGTGCGAGGTGAGGGCTACGAGGCGATCGTGCTCGTCGGGCGGCATGAGGACGACGCGGGCTCCGAAGGTCGCGATGAGGTGTTCGAGCGGGGGGCACGGCGAGGTCAGGATGTAGGGGCGGCCGTGAAACAGGCCGGCCTCGGCTTCGGCGGCGCCGCGCGCTTCCTTACCGGCCATGGGATGTCCTCCGACGAATTGTCCGCGATGAATTTTCTCGGCGGCGCGGGCGCAGATCGCGGTTTTAGTGCTGCCTGCGTCGCTGATCAGCGCGCCGGGCTGCACGTACGAATCGAGCTGGTCGAGCACGACGAGGATTCCTTCGATGGGGCGCGCGAGATAGATCAGATCGGCGAGCGCGGCGGCGTCGGCCAAGGGCAGAGCTTCGTCGATGATGCCGCGCTCGATGGCGGCTTGCACGGCGCCGGGCGAACTGACGCCGATGATGCGGCCGGCGAATCCGGTGGCGCGCAGGGCGAGGGCGAAAGAGCCGCCAATCAGCCCGACGCCGACGATGGCGACCGTCTTCACGCGGTTCGGCCGAGTGCGGCGGCGATGGCGCGGACCTGCTTCATCATGTCGGCGAACTGGCCCGGGGTCAGGGTTTGGGCGCCGTCGCTGGCGGCTTTATCGGGATCGGGATGCACTTCGACGATCAAGCCGTCGGCGCCGGCCGCGACGGCTGCGCGCGCCATCGGAATCACCATTTCGCGGCGGCCCGTGCCATGCGATGGGTCGCCCACGATGGGCAGGTGCGACAGCTTTTTCACCACCGGGATGGCCGCGATGTCCATGGTGTTGCGCGTATAGGTTTCGAAGGTGCGGATGCCGCGCTCGCAGAGGATCACTTCGTAATTTCCGCCGCTCATAATGTACTCGGCGGCCAGCAGCAGTTCCTCAATGGTGGCCGCGATGCCGCGTTTCAGCAGCACGGGCTTGCGCGTTTTGCCGATTTCACGCAGCAGATTAAAATTCTGCATGTTGCGCGCGCCGATCTGCAAAATATCGGAGTACTGCGTGAGCAAGGCGATTTGCGTCTGGTCCATCACTTCGCTGACGACCAGGAGTCCGCGGCGGTCGGCGGCTGCGCGCATGAGTTTCAGGCCCTCTTCCCCCATGCCCTGAAAACTGTAG
>JBEKOZ010000445.1:0-4776 GCA_049521275.1 Bryobacteraceae bacterium
GGAGCGTTACTCGCGCTGGTGATCGACCGCCGCCGCGAATTCGGACTGCTGCGCTTCCTGGGCTGCTCCAAAACCCAGGTCCGCCGCATGATTCTGTTCGAAGCGGGCCTGCTTGGATTGTTCGCCAACCTCGCGGGCCTGGTGCTGGGCTTGCTACTCTCGCTGCTGTTGATCAAAGTGATCAACAAACAATCCTTCGGCTGGACCATTCAATTTCACTGGCCGGTCACGATTCTGCTGGGCGCTCTGACGGTGGTGTATGCGGCCACCATCGTCGCCGGCCTCTACCCCGCGAGAATCGCCACCCAGCTGGTCCCCATTGAGGTAATTCATGAAGAGTAGGCAACGGCGAATGGACCGCTCCCTGTGGTCGCGGCTCGGTAGCGGCTTGAACGTGCTATCGACCACTTACAGAGCCGCGACCAAAGGAAGCGGTTTCTTTGTTGGCTTTCCACTGTGGCACAGGCTTCAGACAGTGATCGCGTGTCTCAGCCTGATCAATCTCCTCGCCGCAACCACTCCGTATCGGGTCGCCCTCCCCGGCTACCACTACCAATTCCCGCGCGACCATTTCAACCATCCCGACTTTCAAACTGAGTGGTGGTATTACACCGGCAATCTCAAAACCGCCGAAGGCCGCCGCTTTGGATTCGAATTGACGTTCTTCCGCGTAGGCGTCGACCGCAAGGAGCAGCCGGCCAAAGTTTGGGATGTGCGCGACGTCTGGATGGCGCACCTCGCTCTCAGCGACATTGACGGCAACCGCTTTCTCTCGACCGAACGCTTCAACCGCTCCGGATCGGGGATCGCGGGCGCGGACCTCGCGCAGGCCCGCATCTGGAACGGAAATTGGCAGACCGAATGGCAGCCCGACTTCAAATCCCAGACTCTCACCGCGATCGATGAAAAATTTTCCTTCGAGCTGACGCTCAAAACGGAAAAGCCTCCGGTCATTCACGGCGCCAACGGAGTCAGTCAGAAGTCCGAAGGCGCGGGGCAAGCCTCGCACTATATTTCGTTCACGCGATTGATCTCGACCGGCGCCATCGTGCTCGATGGCAAGAAATTCGCCGTCACCGGTTTGTCCTGGATGGACCACGAATTCTTCACCGAGCAGCTTTCGCCGCAGCAAAGCGGCTGGGATTGGTTCAGCCTGCAATTCGACGACGGAACCGAGCTGATGCTGTTCCGCCTGCGCCATGAAGACGGCACCGCCGATCAATTTTCCGCCGGAACCTACGTCGACCGGCAAGGCCGCGCGACCGCTCTCACGCGCAAGGATTTCACTGCGATTCCCGGGAAGATGTGGACCAAATATCCGGTCGAATGGAAGATCCAGGTGCCGTCGCTGGCGATCGACGTGTCGATTTCGACTCGCCTCCCGCAGCAGGAACTCACCGGCCCGGTTACGTACTGGGAAGGTGCGATCGAGATCAGCGGCAGCCGCACCGGCGCCGGCTATCTGGAAATGACCAGAGACGTGAAGCTGCGAATGTGATATGACATGATGTCATGGCAACTGAAGAAGAACTGAAAGCGGAACTCGAAAGGCTGCGCGCCGAGAACGCGGCGTTGAAAAAACCTTCGGCGGGACGGGTGTATCTGAAGGTCAGCGAAAAAGGCGGCCTTTCGGTGTACGGGCTGGGACGTTTCCCGGTCACGCTCTACCGGGAACAGTGGGAGAAGCTGCTCGGCCTCGCCGAGGATATTAAGACCTTCATCCACGAGAACGACCACAGCTTGAAGCGGAAAGAATAGCGCGGCTATTCTGTGGTACATTGGGAAAGGTCGTCGCAGACCGGCGACGATCCTTACAATAGCCAGGATATTTATGCCAAAGTTGAAGACCCACAAGGGTGCGTCCAAGCGGTTCAAGAAAACGGGGACCGGTAAAGTGGTTCGCCACCATGCGTTTGCCCGTCACATTCTGACCTCGAAGTCGCGCTCGCGCAAGCGCCGCCTTGGAAAAAGCGTCGTGGCCGATGAAACCAATCAGGCCGAGATGCGGCGGATGCTGCCGTACTAAATTAAGAAATTCCTCGTGTGGACAGTGCGCATGCACGTGCCTGATCCGCCAGATTCAATAAGGAGAATCAAACGTGCCCAGAGTAAAACGTGGTACCAAGCGGCGCAGCAGCCGCAAGAAAACACTCGCCCTGGCGAAGGGCTTCTTTCTCACCAAGAGCAAGCTGCATCGGGCCGCGCAGGAAGCGGTCGAAAAATCCCTCAAATACGGATACGTCGGCCGCAAGCTCAAGAAGCGCGACTTCCGCTCCCTGTGGATTGTCCGCATTGGAGCCGGTGCGCGCCTGGCGGAGCTCTCTTACAGCCGCTTCATGGACGGGATCAAGAAGGCGGGGATCACGCTGAATCGCAAAATTCTGGCGGATCTGGCTTACAGCGATCCGGCGGCATTCGCCGGGCTCGCGGCGCAAGCCAAGGCTGCCTTGGAAGCGGCTCACCCGAAGACTGAAAAGGCCGCGTAAACCATGTCCGTTCCCGAAGCGGAGTCCTTATCGAACCTGGAGGAACGCATCCACCGCGCGGTGGCGCTGGTGGCGCAACTGCGCACGGAGCGGGATGCGGCCATTGCCGAGCGCGATACGGCCCGCGATGGCGCCGGCGCGGCGTTATCGGAGATGCAGAAGCTTCGCGACGAGGTGGAGGAACTGCGCAAGGAACGCAAACAGGCGCGGACGCGGATCGAGAAGCTGCTCGGCCAATTGGATCAGTTGAGCGAATCCTAACTTTGCTAAAAGGGAGGGGCCATGAGCGTCGAACGTAAGACGGTGCGGGTGACCATCTTTAATCAGACCTACTCGCTCGCGGCCACTGACGAAGAGGGCGAAGTCGAGGCTTTGGCCCATTCGATTGATGAATTGATGACCAGCATCGCGTTGCGCGCAGGCAATGTCGACGCGAATCGCGTGGCGGTCCTCGCCTGCCTGCACCTGGCGGACCGGCTGCGGTCCATGGAGCGGGAACTGGGCGAGCTGAAGGACCGCGTGGAGCAGAAATCGCGGCAATTTTCGGTGCTGCTCGATCAAGCGATCCGGTAGAGCCGCGACCATCGGGAGCGGTACTACGGTCGCGCGTCCGACGAAGCCGACGCGGGCTTGGCGAATTTGCTGTCGTCGATCGGAACGTTCGCTTTCACCTCGCTGAGCTGAATCGTGAACCGGCCATTGGGGCGCGAAAGCGTCCAGCGAAACGGAGTCTTTACGCCGTCGACGTCGCGGTAGTCCGAGTAATCGATCTGGACCGGCATGCGGCCCAGCGGATTCTCGGTGTAACGCACCATCCTCAACAACAGCCCCGATTTCGCGTCGAAGAAAAGCCGCACGGGCGGCTGCCCTTGACGGGTACCATTCAGCGCGAGGACCTCTGCGTCGCCGATTTTGTCGGGACGCCCGGCGCGCAACTGGGTGAAAATCTCCTTCAGCCGCAGGCCGAGATAGAACTCGGAATCCAGTCCCGAGCCGAGAGCCTCGGCGGGAGTCATCTCGTGCACGGGACGCCCGGTCGAACCCATCCAGCCGACGGTGCCGTCGAACGCGGTGGAGCTTTCGCCGTTCGGAGTGTGCGTAATGGTGATGCGCTTGTTGGGAGCCTTGGTGAAAACCTCGATAGGCGTTTCCTTGCCGGCGACAATAATGACGCCCTTCGCCACGCGGCTGGTGACCTTCTTCATGGCGTCGGCGCCGCCGAGAGCGGTCACGTATTTTTCGATAATCTCATCGGCTTGGGCTGCGCGGGCGATGGTCGGCCTCTCTTCGGTTTTCGCGGGCGCATCGGTTTCAAGCACCGGCGGTACGCTCACCGGCCGCTCCGATCCGCGATGGCAGGAATAGCAGGTGACCTGTGTCTGGCCGTGAAATGCGTTCTTGTTGATCGCCATGGTCATCGCGATCATTTCGCGCGCGGTCTTCTTGATGCGCTTATCGTCGGCCTCGAATTTGTCCGGCACGTGGCAGGTCTCGCATTGGACCCCGAGCGACACCGCGATGAACTGCATGGTCGGCATCAACTGGTCGGCCGGCGTGCCCTTCAGCTCGGTGATGTTCTTGTACACCTGCTCGGCGGTTTTCACGTCGGTCTGAGCAATCACGCTCGCGGCCAGCGCAGTTGTCAAGAGGATATTTTTTTTCATAAGAAAATCGCTCCGCCCTGTAGGGCAATTATATTACTTCGTGAGCGCGAGAATCATCTCTTCCATCACGATGCGGTCGTCGGGCCGCGCATCGCGCAAGGACCGGTCTGCCTCGAATACCCGCACCACCGCGCGCTCCAGCCGGGATCTCGGAAACGCGGCCACCGTCTGCTCGATTTGCCGCGCCCTTTCCGGCCACATCCTGCCGCCGATTTTGTTGAAATGAGCCTGAATCGCGCTCGCCCCGCGTAATCCCGCCTCGCGCGCCGCCAGAGCCATCCGGAATTGCGTGCCGAGAAACGTCAACGCCAGCGGCATATACTCGCCTTCGCGCGCCAGCGTGTCCAGAATTTCGAGCGCCCGCGACCGCTCGCCCCGGCCCAGCGCCGCCACCAGCGCGAAAACCGTAGTCTGCTGTGCATCGGGAACCAGGTCAGCGATGTCTTCCGCCGTCACCTTGCGCGACGAGCCCGCATAAAGCGACAGTTTTTCGATCTCTACCGCGATGCGCGCCGCGTCGCCTCCCGTCGCTTCGAGCAGCAGAGCCAGCTCCCCCAATCCGAGCTGCAAGCCCACCTTCTTCGCCAGCGACTGCGCCAGCGCACGGGCTTCCGCCGGCTCGAACG
>JBEKOZ010000446.1:0-4757 GCA_049521275.1 Bryobacteraceae bacterium
TGCATGAATCCGGAATCCAAGGGACGTTCCCATCGGCGAACGTTTCTTCAACAATCCTCATTGGCTCTCGCGGCAATCGGCTCTGGCGCGGCGCTTGCGCCAAAGGCCGTTGCGCAGTCCCCGGCTCCGGCCGCCGGACTAGGCGGAAGCCGCGATAGCCAGCTCTTCCCGGTGGTCGAGACGACTTCGGGCAAGGTTCAAGGAATCTCCAACACCTCCATCAAGGAATTCAAAGGCATTCCCTACGGCGCTTCCACGGCCGGTAAGAATCGCTACATGCCTCCCAGGAAGCCGGCTTCGTGGGCAGGCCTGCGCGAGTGTTTCGGGCATGGTCAGATCTCCCCGCAGACTCCCGCCGACCTTCGCAGCGATTACGGAATGATGATTCAGTGGGACGTGCAGCCGGGTGGCATGGGCGAGGATTGCCTGACGCTGAACGTCTGGACCCCGGGAATTAACGACGGCCGGAAGCGCGCGGTGATGGTCTCCTTCCACGGCGGCGGCTTCGCGACGGGGTCGGGAAACGCTCCCGGGTATGACGGCGCACAGTTGGCCAGATTCGGCGATGTCGTGGTCGTAACCGTCAACCATCGTCTGGCTAGCTTCGGCTATCTTCATCTGGCCGATCTGGGCGCGCCGCCGGAGTTTGCGCAGGCCGGCGTGGCCGGCGTGATGGACTTGGCCGCGTCACTCGAATGGGTCCGCGACAATATCGAACACTTTGGCGGCGATCCCGCCAAGGTAATGATTTTCGGTCAGTCCGGAGGCGGTGCGAAGACGTCCACGGTCCTCGCCATGCCTTCCGCCAAGGGCTTGTTCCACTGCGCCGGAGTGCAGAGCGGCTCCTCGCTGCGCCTCGCGACCAGGGAGCAGGCAACGAAGTCTGCCGAGGCGCTGCTGGCCAAGCTCGGAATATCGAAGAGCAATATTGCCGACATCCAGAAGGTCTCCTGGCAGCAGATCCTCGAAGCGCAGACGGCGCTGGGAGCCGGCGTGGGATTCTCTCCGGTGGTAGAAGGCGCCATCCTTCCTCATCATCCGTTCGACCCGGTCGCGCCGCCAGAGTCCGCCGATATCCCCGTGATCATTTCGACCACCCTCGAAGATGCCGCCCTGGGGCTGACCAATTTCGATCTCGATGAAGCCGGTCTGGAAGCCCAGTTGAATCAGCGCTACGCAGCCAAGGCGGGCGAGATCCACGCGATGTATCGCAAGGCCTATCCGAAGAAGTCGCCCTTCCTGATCCAGGCGCAGATTGCGACCGACAGCGGATTCCGCCGCAGCGCCATCACCCAGGCCGAACGGAAAGCGGCGCTCGGGAAAGCTCCGGCGTATATGTACCTTTGGACCTACGAGAGCCCCGGGTTCGGAGGAAAATTCGGCGCCGTTCACGGCACGGACGTCTCGGCGTCCTTCAACAATTACCAGAACGGCATTGGTGGCGCGGGCTCGCCTCAGCAAAGAGCCTTGTGGGAGCGCTTCGCCGCCTCCTGGGTTGCCTTCGCCAAGACCGGCGATCCGAACAACTCGAAAATTCCCAACTGGCCTGCGTATGAGCCTGACAAGCGGGCCACAATGATCTTCGATAACGACGTCCACGTGGAGAACGATCCCCGTGCGGAAATCAGGAAATTCTGGAGCGCTTAAATCGCTTTATTTGATCAGAACGTGAAACGAATCGCGAGCTGCAATTGCCGCGCGAAGTTCGCCTGGCTGTTGATCTGTCCGAACTGGCCGCTCGACAGGTTCGTGTTGGGCGAATAGAAGTACGGCGAGTTGAAGCCGTTCAGCGCCTCCGCCCGGAACTGCGCCTTCATGCGTTCCTTAATGGTGAAGTTCTTGAAGACGGAGAGATCCCAGTTCTTCTCACCCGGGCCGCGCAGGCTACCGAGCGTCCGGGGAGTGTTCCCAAACGTGGCCGCGGGCGCCGCGGTGAATGCGGCGGGGTTGATGTAGTCGTACAGGCGCCCTTCGACACTGCCGCTGGTCGCAGGTGAGGTGCTGTTCATGTTCGGGCGCTGCACGCCGTAGCCATATTGCGAGTTGGTGTCATTCTGAACGATTTGCAGCGGGAAGCCGGTCTGATAGACCGACACCGTGTTGATAACCCAACCGCCGACGATCGTATCGAGGGCGCGGTTACTGTTGCCCAGAAGCGCCTTGCCCTTCCCAATCGGAAGTTCATAGGAGATTGAGGTGGCCCAGCGGAGCGGCGCATCGACGTTCGAGTAGCTGTATTCTCCGGCGAAAGTATAAGGGTTCTGAGGGGCCGCGGCCGGGCTGCCGTTGAGGCTGCTGCCCACGCCGCCGCTGCTCTCATCCATATTTTTCGACCAAGTGAAGGTGCTGAGGACGGTCAGGCCATAGCCGAATCGCTTGGTAAACTTGCCGACCATGGAGTTATAGTTCGCGTAGTCGTTGTCGCCGAAGATCTCGTTGACCGCGGTGTAGGCCGCATAAGGCAGCAGCAGACGGAAGGCTGGGATGGTTGAGCCGCTCAAAGTGCCCCCGGCGACTGCGGGCACGCCGAAGAAGGGGTTCGCGACCGGTGCATTCAGCGCCGTCGCTCCCATGGAGAGGTGACTCGGGTCGAGCGCATCGATATTGACCGTCGGCTGACCCAAGGTGAGGTGATCGGAGTGGGAACCGACATAACCGACCTCGATCGCCATGCCGCCTCCCAGTTCTCGCTGCACGTCCGCCGAGTACTGATGCACACGAGGCGACCTGGTCTTCGGATCGACCAGCGTGATGCTGGTGCCGACGCCGACGGCCGAGCCCTGCGAGTTGCCCAACGGGGCGAGCAGCCCGCTGGGGAAGGGATTAGTCATGACGTCGCTGGTCGATAAGCCCGTGATGTCGGTTACGTTCGCGTAACCAGGCGTCGCCAGCGGTCCGCCCAGGTAGATCTGAGGCGCCCAAAACAGACCGTAGCCTCCACGAATGACGGTCTTGCTATTCAGCGCATAGGCGACTCCGGCGCGCGGGCCCCACTTCTCGCTGTTGTAGTTCCCTACCGAAATCGGCGCTCCGCCAACGCCAGCGTATTCCGCGGCGCCCACCAAATTAAGGCTGGGAACCTGCGAGGCGAGCGCGTTGGTCGCGGTCGTATTGAAACCGGTCAGCAAGCCGTTGTTCACCTCTTGTACGCCGCCTTCATGCTCCCAACGGATTCCCATGTTAATGGTGAGCTTGCTGGTCACCCGGAAGTTGTCCTGTATGAACCAGGCGTAGTACGGGATTTTGTCGGTCAGTTTTTCGGAGGTGTCGGCGTTGCGGTCAAAGGGCTGCCCAAGCAGCAGGTCCGCCAGGTCCACGCCGCTGTTGCTGTTGATGCCCAGGGTCGAGTTGGTGTTGAAGGTGTAGCAGCCGGTGGTGCAGTTGATGCCCGCGCCCGCCGTGGCAAGATGCCGGTAGTCGAAACCGGCTCTCAAGCTATGCCGGCCAATGAACTTGTCCACGCTGGCGGAGAAATTATGCGAGGCCTCGTCATAATAATCCCAGTCGCCGCTGTCGCCCAGGGAGTAGATGCTGGTCATGTTGATTTGTGGAAACTCGGCTGCGGCTGGATTGATGCTGCCTGCATATTGCGGGCTGAAGCCCAGGCCGGCGATGTTAAAACCCTGCGAGCTGTTGTAGTCGAAATTCGGGAACCGGTTGTAGCCATACCGAACGGTAACCACGGTAGTGGGATTTATGGAGAAAATATTGTTGAGCTGAGTCGCATCCACGCGCCGCAGGAGCCGCCATCCGCTTTGGGTCGAAGGCGAATTAAACCAGGTGTCGCCGGGTTCGAGCGAGTAGTAGCGCAAATAGCTCAAGCTGATTCGCCACCAGCGAGCGACATCCTCGTCGATTTTAGCCGTATACTGAACCGCGCGAGCCTTGATGGACGAGGACAACGCGAGGTCATTGGCGCCATAGTAAGCCGGCGTTGTGGCCGGCGTCGGATACTCGGCGGCGATAGCTCCGCCCACGCCCGTAATGCGCGATGTGGGAATGATGTTGCCCGCGAACGGGAGTCCGGTGGTAGGATCGTTCACAATCAGCGGCGGACCACCAGCCGACGTGAGGACCCCTGAGAAATTGCCGGCGCGTTCCGCCGCGGTCGGCAGGTTGAAGTTGGCGGAGTCCGACGAGCGGTCGTCATAGTGCTCCGTAGCCAGGTAAAAGAAGGTCTTATTTTTCCCGTCATATACGTGCGGGATCCACACTCTGCCACCGAAGCTCGCGCCCCAGGTGGTGTTGGGCTGCTCCGCGATGGGAATCCCTGCCGCATTGCTGAAAAAATTATTGGCATCCCAATCGGTGCGCCGGACATGTCCATACGCGCTGCCGTGGTAGTCGTTGGTGCCCGATTTCATCAGGGTGTTGAACATCCCGCCGCCGGTGCGCGCCATTTCGGCGTCGTAGGTGTTGGCCTGGATCTTCACTTCCTGCACGGCTTCGAGGCTGGGAATAATGATGGCTCGATTGTTGGCGTCGGTAATCGGAATTCCGTCAATCAGATAGTTGTTGCCGCGCACCGGGCCGCCGGCGATGGAAATCATCGAAGATCCGCTTTGATCCTCCATGCGGTTATACGCGGGAGGGCCCACCTGGACGAGATTCTGCGACAGCTTGGACATCATGAACGGGTTGCGGCCCAGATTGGGAAGGTCGCTCAGTTTCTGGTTGTCCAGCACCTGCCCCTGGGAGGCGTTGGAGGATTCCACCAGAGCAATGGCTTCCGTCACCTGGACGCTCTCCGACACCTG
>JBEKOZ010000447.1:0-4755 GCA_049521275.1 Bryobacteraceae bacterium
ATCGCAGTGAAAACGCCGACTATCAGTACGGCAAGCGGCGGCTGCGGCAGATCGATGGGCGGATTCGCTTTCTCACCAAGCGAATCGAAGCCGCGGAAGTGGTGGACCCGGAAGCTCGGAGATCGGGGCAGGCGGCGGCGAAGGCATTCTTCGGAGCGACCGTGCGCTATGCCAATGCCGCGGGAGTGGAGCGAGTGGTGAGCATCGTGGGCACCGACGAAATCGATCTCGACCGCAACCACATCAGTTGGGTGTCACCTCTGGGGCGCGCGTTGATGAAGACGGCAGAGGGTGACAGCGTAGTCCTGCAATTGCCGGGCGGTACAGAATGCCTCACCGTATTGGATGTTCGTTACGAGCGCATTGCCGTGGAACCGTTCCGTGAACCACCTGGAGCCGAGGCCTCGGCAAAGGGACTCCCGCGCCGACGCTAATCCACCTGGCCGAAGAAGAGACAACAACGGCACAGGTGCAGGTCACAACAACTACTTAGACGACTGCGATCATGTGCCGCTTGGCCAGAGCCTCAATTTCAGGCTCAGTCACCGCCGAGAGGTCTGCGTTTTCCGTAGCGATGACCCGCCGGGAAATGTCGGGATGATGAGTCTTCAAGTATTCTTTCAGGAAGTCGGCGGCGTTGCTTTTTCCCGTGGCGTGACCGATGAGGACAATCTCACTGGCTGGAGTGATATCTTTCGCGACCTCCTCATAGAACGAATCCTCTTCCGGTACGCGCTCGCCGCGGTAGTGAGCTTCTTTTCGATGAATCAGATGATGATGGAAATTGTAGGGATCGTAAGGTTGCACCTTGCGTTCGTCGGCCGGACGGCTCCCCCCGAAATCCTTATAAACGTGGGCGGCGTGGTGGTCGATGACGACGATCATCCGGCTGGGCTGGGCCAGTTCTTCTACTGGCGAACCTGATTTATTCGCATCCCGTCCGGCTTCTTTCAAGAATTTACGCAGCCGAGAAACTTCCTCCACGCCAAGATCGTGGGTGTGCGGCTTCTTGAAAAAAACGCGTTGGCCGTTGACCACGAACACAGATTCATCGTTGCCGTGCGGTTGGACCTCACCGATATGCTCGACCAGATCGACGGCCTCGCTCCAACTCAGGTTATGTGGCAGCTTGCCGTTGAGAAGATTCTGATATAGCGACTCGAGATGCTTACTCACGGTGTGTTCTCCTTCACAAATAATTAAATTCGACCAGCATGCATCTCGAACCAGCACCATTAGACCACGCGCGACGGGACGAAAACAATTGGACCTTGGTATCGGCGACAGCTCCTCGAATCAATCGATACCAAGGTACCGCCAATACTATCGTCCAATTGCGTGGTCCAGGTCTTTTTGGCTTAATCGCGACAGTCAAGTTCACGAGGAGACAGAAATGAAACTCTCGCAAATGTACCGAACTGCTCTGATCGCAGCCACGATGCTGGTCCTGTGCTCTGGGCTCAACATGAGAGCATTCGCTCAGACGAACTCCCCGCAAGGGGTCAAGAATATCGTCCTGGTTCACGGCGCCTGGGCGGATGGATCGTGCTGGTCCAAAGTAATTGCGCTCCTCCAAGCAAAGGGTTTTCATGTGGTCGCTGTGCAGAACCCTTTGACCTCGCTAGCTGACGATGTCGCGGCGACGAAGCGCATCATCGCGTTGCAGGATGGACCAGTGATACTGGTCGGGCATTCCTACGCCGGCGTGGTGATTACCGAAGCCGGGAATGACCCAAAGGTTGCCGGGTTGGTCTACGTGGCGGCGTTCGCCCCCGGGGATGGCGAGTCCATCAATTCCGTCACCAAACCGTATCCGCCCGCTCCGCTGGGCGCCGAACTCCGGCCCGACGCTCAGGGTTTTCTGACGGCAACTCCAAAAGGAATTGCCGAAGACATGGCGCAGGACCTCCCAGCCACTGAACGGCAGATACTCACGGCAACGCAGGGCCAAACGTCGTCATCTGTTTTCGGAGCCACAATCACAAAGGCGGCGTGGAAGAGCAAGCCTTCATGGGCCTTGATTGCGGGCGACGACCGCGCGATTCCGCCGGAACTCGAGAAAGCTGAAGCGGCGACCATCAAAGCAACTTCGATCACCGTATCGGCGAATCATCTGGCCATGCTGTCTGACCCGAAAGAAGTGGCAGAGCTGATCGAGCAAGCCGCGGCCAAAGCCAAATAAAACAGATGAATGGCAGTTTCTCCGGGATTCGCTTGGCACTCTGAAAGGATTCGTTGAGATGGCAACCTACGTTCAGACAGTGGACATCGGACATTTTGCAACGGCGGACGAACGCGAAGCTCTCACTCGCGAAGCTCTCACTCGCGAAGCTCTCACTCGCCAGGCTCCAACTCGCCAGGCTTTAACTCGAGAAGCTTTAACTCGAGAAGTTCGGCGCGGCTTGAGCGCACGGCCACGCTCGCTCTCACCCTGGATGTTCTACGATGCGGAGGGATCGCGCCTCTTCGAGCGCATTACGACGCTTCCCGAGTACTACCCGACCCGCACGGAAAGGGCTATCCTGGCGGGACACGCAGATGCAATCG
Source organism: Bryobacteraceae bacterium (assembly GCA_049521275.1). Classification (GTDB taxonomy): domain Bacteria; phylum Acidobacteriota; class Terriglobia; order Bryobacterales; family Bryobacteraceae; genus Palsa-187. The sequence continues at coordinate 2,548 of JBEKOZ010000447.1, forward strand.
TCGCTCGATCTCACAACGCCGCACTTCACAGGGACAGATCGTCGCCGTTGCGTCTTGTTGAGTTGGGCGCCGGCACCGCTTCCAAAACCTGCATTTTGCTCGAAGCCGCTTTGCGCGTTTCGGACGATGTCGCCTACGTGCCAGTCGACGTCTGCCCTGATGCTCTTGAGTTGGCGTGCCAAAACGTTGCATGCGCGTTGCCCGAAGTGCGCATGCAGCCCATCGTCCGGAATTATGTAACTCACCCGCTCCAACTCGACCCCTTCGACGGCACCACACTCGCACTCTACATCGGCACGAGTATCGGCAACTTTACGCCGGAGGAAGCGCGACTCATCCTACGAAATCTGGGTTCTCAGCTGCAAATCGGAGACGCACTGTTGCTCGGTACAGACATGGTGAAAGACGAACCCACGCTTCTGGCTGCATATGACGACCGCGAACAAATCACTGCGGCTTTCAACCTGAACATCCTGCATCGCCTCAATCGAGAACTGGGGGCCAACTTTGACGCCGCGTGCTTCCGTCATCGCGCGCTTTGGAACTCCGTTGAGTCTCGCATCGAGATGCACCTCGAGAGCGCGCAAGAGCAGCGCATAAGTATCGAGCACGCGGACCTTGATCTTCACTTCCTGCAAGGCGAAACCATTCACACCGAGAATAGTTACAAGTTCACAGACAAGAGCATTCGAGCGCTTCTCGGAGACGTCGGTTTTGAGATCAGAGGGGCGTGGAAAGACTGTCGTGGCTGGTACACCCTCACGCTTGCGTGTTTCGGGTAGCCGCTTCGGCTCCTATTTCGATCGACCATCGATGTCGGCATGGGTCGTCTAAACTCACTCGGACTCTACCGGCTCAAATTGATCCGGGGCAGCCGGTTTTGCTAAGGTCGTGAGCATGCCCGAGCGTGTCAGGTCCGAGCGTGTCAGGTCCGAGAATTCGCCCGACGACTCCCCCAAGCAGATACATGACCGGATACGCGAATTGCTCGACTCCCTTTACCGCGAGGATTCGGGACGAATCCTGGCCACGCTGATCCGCTTGCTCGGTGACTTTGATCGTGCCGAGGAGGCCATGCACGAAGCCTTTGCCGCCGCCCTGAGCCTGTGGCCAAGCAGTGGTGTGCCCGGCAATCCGCGACCGTGGCTGATTTCCACGGCCCGATTCAAAGCCATTGATACTCTGCGTCGGCGGGCAAGATTTGATGCCTCGCAAGACGAGCTCGTGCGATATATCGAAGCGCAAGGGAGTTGGGATGAAGGATCGAGTGCAGATGGCAGCCTTGACGAGTTTCTCGAAGACGACCGGCTGCGGCTTATTTTTACCTGCTGTCATCCATCTCTAGCGCCGGAAGCGCACGTTGCGCTCACCTTGCGCGAGGTGTGCGGGCTGACCACCGAGGAGATTGCCAAGGCCTTCCTCACCACTCCGCGTACGCTGGCGCAGCGCATTGTGCGCGCCAAGGCGAAGATTCGAGAGGACCGGATTCCCTACGAGGTGCCGACGCCGCAGGAATTGCCGGAGCGGCTGGGCGCGGTGCTTCAGGTCATCTATCTCGTCTTTAACGAGGGCTATTCGGCCGCCGCGGGAGCCGAGGTCACGCGCGCCGAGCTCACCGGCGAGGCGATTCGACTGGGCCACTTGCTGATGGTACTCAAGCCTGAACCAGAAATAATGGGCCTGCTTGCCCTGATGTTGCTGCAAGAATCCCGTCGCGCCGCGAGAACCTCTCCCACCGGAGAACTGATTTTGCTGGAGAATCAAAACCGCACGCTCTGGAACAAAGAGCAGATCGCCGAGGGAGTGGCATTGCTGGAGAAAGCGCTTAACTCCCGACGCTTCGGCCCCTACACCCTGCAAGCTGCGATTGCGGCCGTTCATGCCGAGGCGGAATCGGTCGCTGCGACCGACTGGCGGCAGATTGTCGCGCTCTACGACCAATTGCTACGAATTCAATCTTCGCCAGTCGTACAGCTCAATCGTGCCGTGGCCATTGCCATGCGCGATGGTCCAGAAGCCGGTCTAAAGCATATCGACGCGGTGCTGGAAGATGGCGAATTGGCAAATTATTACCTGGCCCATTCCGCCCGCGCCGACATGTACCGCAGGCTCGGCAGGACAGCCGAAGCCCGCGCGTCGTATGAGAAGGCGCTGGCCCTGACCCAACAGGAACCAGAGCGCCAATTCCTGCAAGACCGGATCCGGCAG
>JBEKOZ010000448.1:0-4747 GCA_049521275.1 Bryobacteraceae bacterium
TTTCTCACGGAAAACCGCTCCCTGCGGTCACGGCTCGGAAGGCGGGTGGGGTGTTTCAAGGTGGGTGAGGAATTTCAAGACGGGCGTGGAATTTCGAGACGGGGTGATTCGAAGACGGATGAGGCATTTCAATGTAAGAGAGTGCGGGGAGAAGCGAATTATTCTACAATAAAAGTTAGTCCTGCCTCGAATCGTCAATCATGTTTGAGAATCTTAGCGATAAGCTCCAGCGGGTTTTTAAAACCCTGCGCGGAGAAGGGAAACTCACGGCGGAAAATATGGACGCCGCGCTGCGCGAGATCCGCGTCGCGCTGCTTGAGGCCGACGTGCATTTTCGCGTCACCAAGCAGTTCATCGAGGCCGTCCGCGAAAAGTCCATGGGCGCGGAAGTGCTTACCGCGCTTTCGCCCACGCAGCAGGTGGTCAAAATCGTCCGCGATGAGATGGTCAAGATGCTCGGCACGCATCAGGCCAAGCTGCGCATGGCGAATGAGCCGCCCAGCGTGATTATGATCGTCGGGCTGCAAGGCTCCGGCAAGACGACTTCGACGGGCAAGCTGGCGCGCTACCTGAGCAAGAATTCTCATTCGCCGATGATGGTGTCTGTCGACGTTTATCGTCCGGCGGCGCGGAAGCAGTTGAGCGTGCTGGCGCGGGATCTGAAGCTTCCGATTTATGAGGGGGAAGAGACCAAGCCGGTGGATCTAGCGCGGTCGGCGCGCAAGGAAGTGGTGCAGACCGGGCGTGATGTGCTGCTGGTCGACACGGCCGGACGGCTGCATATCGATGACGAGCTCATGACTGAATTGTCTGAGCTGAAGGAACTGCTGAATCCCAGCGAAATTCTTTTCGTCGCCGATGCGATGACCGGACAGGACGCGGTCAAATCGGCCGACGAGTTTCACAAACGGCTGGGGATTACGGGCGTGATCCTGACGAAGATGGATGGCGATGCGCGCGGCGGCGCGGCGCTGTCGATCCGGTCGGTGACGGGACAGCCGCTCAAGTTCGTCGGCGTGGGCGAAAAATCGGACGCGCTGGAGCCGTTTCATCCGGACCGCGTGGCGGAGAGAATTCTGGGCATGGGCGACGTGCTTAGCCTGATCGAAAAAGTCACCGATACGATCGATCAAAAGCAGGCCGAGGAGATGCAGCGCAAGCTGCTGGACGACGATTTCACGCTGGCCGATTTTCGCGACCAGATGAAGCAGTTGAAGAAGCTGGGTCCGCTCGAATCGCTGCTGGGGATGATGCCGCAGATCGGTCCGATGAAGGACCTGAAGAACATGAAGGTCGACGATAACGAGATCACGCGGCTGGTGGCGATTGTCGATTCGATGACGCCCAAGGAGCGCAATAATCACATGCTGATTAACGGCGCGCGGCGGCGGCGGATCGCGAAAGGCAGCGGGACGTCGGTGCAGGAAGTGAACACGCTGCTGAAACAATATGCGCAGGCGCGCAAAATGATGAAGAGTTTTTCGGGTGGTGGAGGTTTTCTGGGCAAACGGCTCGGGAAACTGAAGTTACCGCCTGGCATGGGATTTGGGCCACAATAGTAACAGGCAATTCTCTAGAGAATTGCCTCCAGAAAAAAGCATAGGAGTTTTGTTGATGTTGATGATTCGTTTGGCGCGATTCGGCGCGAAGAAGAAGCCGAGCTACCGCGTGGTGGTGATTGACAAGGAGCGGGCGCGCGATAGCCGCGCTGTGGAAGTGGTTGGCTCGTATCATCCTGTCGAGAAGCCGGCATCGGTGAAATTGAAACACGACCGCATTGAGCATTGGATGAAGAACGGCGCGCAGCCCTCCAGCACCGTGGCGCGACTGCTGCGAAATAATCCCGCGCCGGCGGCGGTTTAGGTCAAATCGAGAAGATGCGCCTGTTAACCTGCTAGAATCGGTTGCAAGTAGGAGGATAACGGGTGAAAAATCTGGTGACGGAAATCGCGAAGGCTCTGGTGGATATCCCGGAGGAAGTCGTGGTTACCGAAATCGCGGGTGAGCAGGTGACGGTTCTGGAGTTGCGCGTTGCGCCAAGCGATCTGGGAAAAGTGATCGGGAAGCAGGGGCGGACCGCACGATCGATCCGGACATTGCTGGGCGCCGCGGGGATGAAGCTGAACCGGCGGTTTACGCTGGAGATTCTGGAGTAACGTGGTCGCGGTCGGCCGCTTGTTCCGGGCGCGGGGCAACAAAGGGGAACTGACGGGCGAGATTTATTCCTCGCAGCCGGGGCGGGCGGAGAAGTTGAAAGACGTGGTGCTCGAGTTGGCGGACGGGAAAACGCGCGCCGCCAGCATCGCCGGGATCTGGTGGCACGACGGGCGTCCGGTGTTCAAGTTTGAAGGGATCGATTCGATCTCTGATGCGGAATGCTGGAGCGGGGCCGATATCCTGGTCGCGGATTCCGAGCGGGAGCAGCCCGAGGAAGGTGCTTATTCGCATGCCGATCTGATTGGCTGCGCGTTGTGGGATCGCGATCTTAAAGTTGGCGCGGTTCGGGCGGTGGAAGATTTTGGCGGCGGTCCGCTGCTCGAAGTCAGGCTCGAAGACGGCCGTGATGTTTTTGTTCCGTTCGCCCGATCGATCTGCAAGGAGATCGACGTCCGGGCGAAGAGCATCCGGGCGGAAGTGCCGGCGGGCCTGTTAGAGAAATGACGGACAAGTGATCTTTCACGTCCTGACGATTTTTCCGGATTTTTTCCGGACTGCCTTCGAGCAGGGCGTGGTGGGCAAGGCCCGGGCGGCGGGGCTGCTCGAAATCCGGGTGCACGACTTGCGCGATTGGACGCGCGACCGGCATCGGACGGTGGATGATCGGCCTTTTGGCGGCGGCGAAGGCATGCTGCTGAAGGCGGGCCCGATTTTTGAGGCAGTAGAAGCGATCTGGCCGGAGCGCGGGGCAGGGAAGCGAGTGGTTCTGCTTTCGGCGCAAGGCGCGAAGTTCGACCAGGCGCGAGCGCGGGAATTCAGCAGCCTGCGCGAATTGCTGCTGATTTGCGGCCGCTATGAAGGTGTCGATGAGCGCGTGGCGCAGCATCTGGCCGATGAAGAATTGTCGGTCGGCGATTATGTGCTGAGCGGCGGCGAGTTGCCGGCGGCGATCGTCATTGACGCGACGGCGCGGCTGCTTGCCGGTGTGCTGGGAAATGAAAACTCGGCCGTCGAGGAATCGTTCGGCGAGGAAGGATTGCTCGACTGTCCGCAGTATACGCGGCCGGCGGAGTTTAGAGGGTGGAACGTTCCGGAGGTTCTGATCGGGGGAAACCACGAGCAGATCCGGAAGTGGCGGCGGCGGGCGGCGGCCGAAAAGACGGCCCGGAATCGTCCGGATCTGCTGCCGGATGAAATGAAATCTGTGGGAGAACAAGAATATGCAAAACGCAGTGATGACCAAGATCCTGAACAAGAATAAACGCCAGACCGAACATCCCGGCTACCGTCCCGGCGACACCATCAAGGTGCACGTGAAGATCAAGGAAGGCGACAAGGAACGGTTGCAGGTGTTTGAAGGCGTGGTGATCGCGCAGCACAACACCGGCATGGGCGAGAGCATCACGGTGCGCAAGGTCAGCTTCGGTCAGGGTGTGGAGCGCATCTTTCCCATTAACGCTCCGGTGGTCGATCATATCGACTTGGTGCGCACGGGCCGCGTGCGCCGCGCCAAGCTGTACTATCTGCGCGGACTGAAGGGCAAGGCCGCCCGGCTCCGCGAGCGCACTCCGTCAAAATCGGATTAATGCCCAGCAGCCGCTACGAGCGTGCCGCCCGCGCCGCCGGATTCCGCATTATCGCCGGTGTCGATGAGGCCGGCCGGGGCGCGTTGTTCGGTCCGGTGTTCGCCGCCGCGGTGGTGCTGGATCCCGCGCGGCAGATCCGCGGACTCGACGATAGCAAGCAGTTGCCTGCTGATCGCCGCGAGGTCCTGGCCGGGCGCATTCGCGAACGCGCCGTGGCCTGGGCGGTTGCGGGAGCCGATGCCTTTGAGATCGATCGCGTGAATATCCTTCAAGCGTCGCGCCTGGCGATGAAGAGGGCTATCGAACGGCTGCAAGCGGCCTCCGATTACTTGCTGATTGACGCCGTTACGGTGGACCTTCCGGTTTCGCAAAGAGCGCTGATCCATGGCGACGCTTTGAGTTTTTCAATTGCCGCCGCGTCGATTCTCGCCAAAGTGGCTCGCGATCGCGCGCTGGCCGAATGGGACGGCGTTTTCCCGGAATATGGGTTCGTCCACAACAAAGGCTATGGGACGCCGGACCACTTGATCGCACTGGAAAAATTCGGGCCGACCACGCTGCATCGCTTCAGTTTTGAACCGGTGCGCGCCGCTTGCCAGTCGCGGGACTACGCGTGGTCGGGCTATCCTGAACAAGGCGAGCTCTTCCGATGAATCCAACCCCAGACACCTCGACCGTGGAGCCTCCCGTAGCTCCCAGGCGCTGGCAAGGCCGCCTGCTGACGGTTTGTTTCGCCGTGTTTGCGTTTGAGGTCGGCCTGTTTTTGATTATCATTCCCTGGCAGGACTCCTGGACTCTGAATTATTTCCAGGGCGTGAGCCCCAATTTCCAGAATCTTTGGGACGAGCCCTCTTTCAAAGGCCTGGTCACGGGTCTGGGCTTCGTGAACATTTATATTGCCCTGCTGCAAGTCGCGCGGCTATTCCGCCGTCAGCGTCCGCATGCGTGAGAGCATCGACCGCTTCCGATGGTCGCGGCTCTTCTCCGCACCGGACCGCGTGTCC
>JBEKOZ010000449.1:0-4745 GCA_049521275.1 Bryobacteraceae bacterium
CCGCGCGACGGATAAATCGCCTTGTTCAGCGGGCTCAACCACCCGCCATTCGGAAACGGTTCATCCCCGACCGCCGGAATCACCAACAAATCCCGGGCCCGCGTCGCAGCGACATACGCAACCCGCACGCCTTCGGCTTGCTCCCGCTCGCGCTCCCGCGCTTCGTTATCGACCAGCTCGCGCGGCGCGCAATGCAGCAAGCGCGTCGCGCAGAGCCGGCGCTCGCCGTCGACATATTCACCGGGCTCACGCGCCGCGATGTTCGCCGTCAGGTCCGCCAGAATCACCACCGGGAATTCCAGCCCCTTCGCTCCGTGCACCGTCATCAACCGCACGCCGTCGGAATCTTCTTCCAACACCGGCGCTTCCGCGGCGTCTTCTTTTTCCGCTTGCGCCGCCAGTTCTTCGACGAATCCGCGGAACGAAATCCCGCCGGACATTTCATAGGTCCGCGCGAGATCCGCTACTCGCGCGACATTTGCCAGAATCTGATTGCCGCCGGGCCGCAGTACAAATCCGGCGTGCGCCCGCGTCGCTTCGAGCAGCGCGTTCACCGTGGCCGCGAAGGACCGGCGGTTCCGCGCGCGATGCAACTCGGCCAGCAGCGCAAGCGCTTCCTCAACCGGTACGAAATCCTCATCCGCACTCGCAGGGCGCTTATGAAGCGTATGCAGCGTCCCCTCTTCATGCCGGTAGCGCAGCAGCACTTCATCGCGAATCGCGAAGAGCGATCCCTTCAATGTTGCGAAAACACTCAACTCATCTTCGGGCCATTCAATCGCGGCGAGCCCGGCCCGCAGCGTCTCCACTTCCTCCCGCCGGTGAAACGACTTCGATCCGGCCAGCAAATGCGGCAACCCGCGCGCCTCCAGCGCCCTCGCATACTCGCGCGTCAGGTCCGATCCTGCCTGCGTGCGCCGGCGAAACAACACCGCGATGTCCCGCGCGCGAAATCCCCACTGACTCTCGTTCACCAGCCATGCGATGAATGCAGCAATGGCATCAGGCAGCGACTTGTTCACGGCCTCTTTTGCCAGCCGCGATTTATAGGGACGCGGAACGGGCAGCACAATCACGCTCGGACGCCCTTCCTCATCGGCGCGATCCTCTTCGAGCGGCGCCCAATCCGCCTGTCCGCTGTCGACGTCGCCGGTCATTTCTGTTTCAAACGCGGCGTTCACCAATTGTTGTATGTTCCGCACGGACCGGAAGCTGCGCGTCAGCTTCACCAACCGCACGCCGCGGTCGACGAGAGCATCGCGCACCTTGCGGTACAGCACGATATCCGCTCGCCGGAACTTGTAGATCGACTGCTTCGGATCGCCAACCAGGAAGAGCTTTCCCGCCACTGGCGCGACCCGTCGCCAGTCGCTTTCATGCCGGTCATCCGAGGCGAGCAAGAGGAGAATCTCCGCCTGTAGCGGATCCGTATCTTGAAATTCGTCGATGAAAAGGTGCGTGAATCGGTCCTGAAGATAGTGGCGAACCTCGGCATGGTCGCGCACCAAGTCCCGCACCGCGATCAGCAGGTCCACGAAGTCCAGCTTGCCGGCGCGCCGCTTGCGGTCGTTGTATTCGTCGATCAGCCCGCGCATCTCCTCGCGCAGTTCCACCGCCAGATCCGCGTCCGCGCGGCGCCGGAACTCCTCGATCCAGCGCAGCAGTTCGTCGCGGCGTAGAACCAGATCCTCCCGCCCGACGCCTCCGCCATACTCGCCCGAGCCCTTCTTCAGATCGCGCTTTAAATCGCGCCCGAGCTTGAGCAGCAACCCTTCGAGCGCATCATAATCGCGCGGCCCGGCATTCTCTGCTTTGTCGATCCATCCCGCCAGATGACGCACCGGAGCCAGCCCGCGATACAAATTATCGTTGACCCGGCGCGGCTTTGCGCTCAACTCGGCAAGCTCCCTCGCCATTCGCACTAGTGTCTTGATTTCCTCGTCGCGCGAGAAAGGCTCCCGCCGCCACGGCTCCGGATAATCCCGCCACTCGACCAGTTTTTTCCCGGCCCATTGCAACTGTTCGAGAGGCAGCGAATCGTCCCACGAATCGCGCCAGGCAAGCCTCGCGAACGCGCGCCTCAGCCCCGGAGACGACTCCGCCAGGCCGCGTTCGAGCCATGCGCGAAACGACCGTTGATACAGGCGATGGCTGGCCTGTTCGCTCAACTCTTCAAATGCGGGATCGACGCACGCCTCCACCGGCCGCTCACGAAGAATCTGCGCGCAGAACGAATGAATGGTCCCGATCGACGCTTCCTCCAACCGCTGAAGGGCGTCCTCCAAGGCGGGCGCGGCATGACGCTCCTTGTCCAGTTCCGCGCGCAGACGCAGCTTCAACTCGCCCGCGGCTTTGTGCGTGAAAGTCACGGCCGCAATCCTGTCGATCGTGGTTTTCCCTTGCCCCAGCACTGCGACGATGCGCTTCACCAGTTCGGTGGTCTTCCCCGTTCCGGCCGAGGCCTCGACGATCAGACTCTCATCGAGCGAGTTCCGGATACGCTCTCGCGCGGACTCGTCGGATTCGAGATGCGGACTCGGGTTCACGCCATCCCCCGAATTTCGATCAGCGGTTCCAGCCGCTCGTCCTGACGATTTTTTCTCGCGAATCGCAACTCTTCATACGGGCCGCATACCGGCCGGTAATCGCAATGTCCGCACGCCTCTTTTTGCGGCGCGGGCGGCAGGAAACCTTCGGCGATGGAGCCGTCGATGTTCAGCAGCAGCTTCCCTAAAAATGCCCGCGAGCGCTCCGTGATCTGAATCTCCGCGTGCTTATATTCTCCCCTTTGCGTCGCGTAAAGCAGCCTTCCGCATTCCACTTCTTTATCGAGCAACTGACGCGCCGCGAGGCCGTACAGCAGCGGTTGCAGGAACAATCCGCCGCCAACGTACGCCGGAGGATTGTCCGGCGGTTTTCCCGTTTTATGATCCGTCACGCGCAGCACTCCGCGCGTGGCATGCCGTTCCACCAGGTCGATCGAGCCTCGCAAGCGTACGCCCTCTTGGAGAATCGCTTCGTCGGGAGTGCTTGCTGAGTCACGTGTCTCGCGACCTGGTCGCGCGCGCAATCCGAAGGCGAATTCGAAATGCTCAGGAATCCAATCCTCGTCATTCACTGCGATGTGTTGCAGCCAGCCGCGCAAATCGGTGCGCAGATCCTCGATTTCCGTTTTCCACACGCGCTCGATCGCCGGCGCGAGCCGGTCGGCGAACTCCGCCGAGACGCGATTCAGAACCCCATCGGCAATCGTCAGCGCCCACGTCAGCCGTAGAGCATTCACAGGCAGCAATCCGGCTGTTTTCAGCTCGCCCAGCAACTGGAATTGCGTGGCGTGAAAAAGCGCGCCGCGCGTCAGTGGATCCATTTGTTCCAGCGCCTCTGGCTCTTCCCGTGGACGAAGCCCGTAGATGCCGTGCAGTGCGAACTGGTACGGACACACCGCGAAGCGCTGCAACGCCGAAGGCGACCAAGGTCGCGCGGTAAGCCGATGCTCCGCCAAAGCCGCAAGCGCGCGCGGGTCCGTCGAGATCAACCCATCCGATTCCCGCCAGGTCTTACTTTCCCAGCGATACCACCGCGCGCGCAGCGATCGCCCCAAGCGATCGTTCGCCTCCACCAGGTAATGCGCCGATCCTGTACCGCGCAGAGACACCAGATCGTATTCCGCATCGTCGATGGCGTCGGCCGCCTGATTCGGTGCGGGCCAGTTGAGGCGCGCGGGCGCCGCGTCTCTCGTTTCTTCCTCGAACTTCTGCAACTCCGGCAGGCTGCCTTGAATCGCGCGAGGCAATTCCAGCGCATAGAACGACGGCACCCGCGGCCGCGCTTCCGCTACGTCCATCCGCGGATAGGAGACCACCAGTTTCTCGTTTGCCGCGGCCACGGCGAGATGGAGACGAACCCGCTCCTGATCCACCCGATGGTGCCGCAGCAGAAGGTTCTCGTCCGCCGCTCTCCTGAACGCATCCAGCAGCAGAGGATCTTCGAGCGCCTTCTGCGGAAACAGTCCTTCGGCGAGGCCCGGAAGAAAGACCACCTCGAACTCCTGGCCGCGCGACTCCTCGATCGAACACACCAGCACGCGCCCATAGCGGCGGTCTGGCGGATCCCGTCGCAGGAATCCCATCCGCTCCCCTAGCACCTCGGCCACCTCTTCCAGCGTCGCCGGTCCAACCTCGCCCATCGGCTCAAATTCCGCCAGAACGCTCAGCACCGCTTCCGGATTTCGCAACGCGCTTCGCGCCAGGCCCTCCAGCGACGCGAGCCATTCTTCCCACAGCGCCTGCTCAGGCAAGGCATCTAATGTTTCAATCAAAGGAAGCGCGAATTGTTCGAACTGGCGAAGCTGATCCAACTGCCGCGCGACGTGCCGGCGCGAGGTCTCATCGTCCTCGCGTTCCAGAGCCTCCAGGCGCAGCTCAAACTCGCGCTCCAGGCCATGCAACCGGCGTGCCCAGCGGTCGCGGCCTCCAATCACCGCGGCATCCACCAGCAGCTTCTCCCATGCCGATGGCGCCGGTTTTTCCGGATTGTCGGGAGCCGTCTCGGCGGGTAGCCCGGTCGAGAGCAACTCATCCTCTGCCGCGACCCACTCCGTCTGGCTGGACCCCGCGGGAACTTGTCCTAACGACAAATATTCCGCGAAGCGCGAAGCCGGACACTTCTCGGCGGCGCAGGCCAGCAGCGCGAGAAACGCTCGCCCGCCGGGGTCCGGACGTGCTGTACCCCGGCTGAAGTACGCC
>JBEKOZ010000450.1:0-4737 GCA_049521275.1 Bryobacteraceae bacterium
TGCCGAGGAATGCGTCAGATGGAAGACCAGATTGAGCAGCTCGATCGTGAGATCGAAGCCATTGCCATGAGTGATTCGGCGTGTCAGCGCCTGCTAACCGTGCCAGGAGTGGGACCTCTGATTGCGACCGCGATGGTAGCGGCCGTTGGTAACGGCTCGGCGTTCTCCAAGGGCCGGGAGTTCGCAGCATGGCTTGGGCTGATTCCCAAGCAATGTTCGACCGGTGGCAAAGCGAAGCTTATGGGAATCAGCAAGCACGGTAACGAGTATCTTCGACGGCTCTTTATCCACGGCGCTCGCTCCGTCCAACACCGCGTTGCACGCGATCAACATGACTTTGGCGAGTGGCTCTCGCAACTGGAATCTCGGGCGAGTTCCAACGTCGCGGGTGTAGCGATGGCGAATAAGCTTGCGCGTATCGCATGGGTTGTATTGAACCGCCAGGAGCCTTACCGTCGTGGCATCACGACGATGGTTTCCAAAACCGGGAACGCCGGCTTCGGCCTTTCGACCGTGACTGAGCCAATTTCAGCCGCTAGTCAAGGCTCTTCGATGAACTCGCTGCGCTCGGCCTTGACTAGCGGCTGAAATTGGCTCCGAACTCATAGATCAGGCCGAATCCAGCTTACGAAGTCGATTCACACCTTGGTTTTGCGAGACGGAAAGAACAGATGACAAAACGGTCAAACGGCGCGTCCTCAGCCTGACGAAAAAACTGGTCCTCAGAGACCGCAGCCGTTATGAGGCCAGACGCGCGCGAATACTCATCAAGGCCAGGGCATCGCCCACAAACAGGCCGGATACATTTACGCAGACCTTTTTCATCACACTTTTCTCTTGCAATCGTGCGGCGGACCATACATTTTTTCGGATCACCGATTTCAGAGCCTCTTTGTCCAGGCTGAGGTCGGCCACCATGTGCTTCAGCCGCCGGTTCTCGTCCTCGAGTTGCTTGAGCCGCCTGGCCTCGCTAACCTCCAGGCCGCCGAACTTCGACTTCCAGGTGTAAATCGTCGCTTCACTCACACCCAGCTCCCGAGCCAGGTCCGCGACCTTCCGGCCCGCTTCCATCTGCTTCAGCGTACCGATGATCTGCTCTTCGCTGTACAGTGTCTTTTTCATCGAAAAACTCCCTTCTGTTTTTGGAGTTTCTCAATTTTCGCTGGTAGAAGTTTCGGGGCTCAGGTCACGTCCACGGAGATCACAGGAGTGAGAAGTCGGCGACTCGCGGATCTGCCGATGCCGAAAACGCTTCAGATACGGCGTTCAACGCAGTTAGCCGTTAATGACCCACAACGTCCCGTTTTATGGCATGGCGGTGTCGTCGAGTTGACGTGACGGCGACATCACAGGAGTAACGTGACTTCACTGTACGGTTTGGCTGCCCTTAGCTCCGAGTGGAAACACTATGGATGCCCGGAGTCCAGCACCCGCTTGACCCGCTCCGGCATGTTGCTGGCGGCAGCTTCCACTCTATGGCTGTAGACTTCTTTATCCGGCTTGTTTTCGCCGTCATGAACGGCGAACAGGCGTACACGGGAGTTGCCGTAAAGATGAATCGGAGCCGTGCCGTTCTGGTCGGTGATCTTTACAAAATTCATGCACGCCGACTCTTCATAATAGTCAGTATGCTCGTAGGCAAGACAAACATAGGCGGCCGCGACGCTGCGGCCGTCTGGCCACCGAACCTCCACTTCTACGCTTCGCTGAGGAAGTCTAGGCACGCGGAAATCCACGCCTTTAACCCGTTGACCCTCCGCAACCTCAAACACCCGAGCCTCCGCAGGACGGAGAGTTGACGGATAATATTGGATGCCGAAGGGCGATCCATCGTATGGGCCGCTGGGGTTGATCAATAGAGTATAGCGCCCGGGAGGGATTTGGATGATCTGATAGGAGTCATCGGGTTTGTTTGGCTCGAAGAACCGCACGTACCCTGGCATTTGGCCGTCGGCTTTAAGCAGCATCATCGAAGCTTGCGCTGGCTTGCCGAAGTCATCATCGACACGTCCTTCAATGCTTCCGTTCCAAAAAAGTTCGAAATTAAGCTCCACCGGTTCTCGATTGTCCAGGTGCACCGTTGCCGTCGACGCATCTCCCCACATCCCGACGACTTGATCGTCTCGCCGTAGTAGCGTCAACTTGTAGTCGCCCGGCGGCAAATCGTCCACCTGGTAAACGCCCGATTGGTCGGTGGAGACGATTCTCGTCCCAGCCGGTCCCACGATCCTGATCTGGGCGCCCGCCACAAAATGGCTGGGCCCCGGCCGCACGAATCCTCCCCTGAAACGTTCGGGCGGCCGCACGTGGCCGATCAGCCGTGTGCCACTCGAAGGCGGTTGGTGAAGCAGGCGCAGGTCGACAATCGCATCGCCCACGGGTCGCGAACGGCTGCACGAGATTCCCCCTTCTACAACCGGGAGCAATGTGGGAAAAAAAGGCGTGACGCGCGTCCCATCAATGAAATAGGTCTCGCCTTTCCAGTAGACGAAGTTTGTGAGCAGTACGAGGCGAGAGCCCCACCTGGGGCAATCCCCAGAATCTTTCCTGGACGACGCCGATCGCCCAATCTCCAACCTGCGGATCCACGCCGATAGCTTCATCGTGAAACGCAATGGCTTGCCTCACGGTCTGAATCGAGAGGCCAACAAAGATAATCCGCGCCGTGAACACGGCGTGATTCGAATTCCGCTAGTGAACATAAGGCGTCGGAGTCCTGCAGTTACCGCTGAACAGCGATGAACCAAGTCCGAAGCGCAAAAAGGTGACGGTGACGTCGAGGCAAAGGATCGTGGAACAGAGCAGAACCCCCGCCGCCAAATTGCGCCAAAGGTTTCGCGGACGAGGCTGGAGAAGAGCGGGCCAGTCTCGATGGGACGTTCTCCACCAGAACAGGCCAAAGATCAGGAAAATATGGACCAGCCGCCTAATTGCGGCACCAATCCGCGGGTCCAGCGGGACGCGCTGAACACAATCGCCGCCAGTGTTACTGCACCCGCAAACAGGGCGGCTGAAAGCTTGCGTCGACGCCACACGAGCATCGGAGCGAGAAAAGGCAGATAAAAGACAGCCGCCAGACCCAGAGCGGTGAAGGGAGGCGCCCCCGCCGCCCAGCCGCTGCCGTCCGCGTGCCAGTCCACCGATTCCGAAGCCGAATATGCGAGACAGAATGCGGCGATCGGCATGACGCATAAAAAAATCAGCCCGGCGCGCCCGCGGTTCCGCAACGCGATGATGGATCCAACGAGGAAGCAGAGGGCCACGAGGCCAACGCCAGTGACGCCGAACCAGTGCAGATACCAGTCGGAGAACCATTCGGTAGGAGTCCAGATCATCCCAAGACCAGCAAGCGCGAACAAACCGATCAGAAAGCCTGTGGCGGCCACCAGCCAACTCAGCGCGATTCTCGGTTTTGGTCGCATTCGAGCAAAAGACAGGCCATCCATGGTCCCGCGGCGTTCTCCATGTTATTGAGCGCTGACACTGAAGACACCAACGCGGGCGGCCGAGTTCCTCAATTGTCGCGGCCGCGGGCCTGACTTCAGTTAGCTTAGTCGATCAAGGAGCTGGTCACAAAGATGACGCGTCGCTTGGGGCCAGAATTTCCGTGAATCGGGAAAGCGCCGCCGAATCGTCCTGTGAAACGCCGTTCCGGGAATGTCGCCGATAATCCTTGACAACGGGATCTCCACATCCGCCTAACCCATTTCCCGTGGGCTCTCGGTTTCGAGGCCCGAGCGATGTGCGTATCGGTTTCGGGAACCCGATATATGTAGGCTTCTGGCCGCGAACACTCTCCAATTGGCTGTTACTGAGTTGCTTGAGCCACAACGTCCGATGGAATACCGAGGTAGCCATGCTTGCCCACATCGGCGGCTCGCTGCCGGTACCCTGCCGGGTCCGATGGAGCCCATGTCGCCAAGCCGTCCACGTAACGGTTGTACATGCAGAAGGCGGCGGCAATCAGTACCGTGTCGTGAATTTCCTGGTCCGTTGCCCCCACACTCCGAGCGTGTTCCACATCGCCCGGCAGAACATTTTTGCCACCTTGCTGCACCTTTCCGGCGATCGCCAAGAGCGCCTTGAGCTTCTCCGAAATGGCCGCACTCTCAAAATCGCGTTTCACGTCGAGAATCAGATTCTCATTGCCTTCGAGATGATACGCAGCGAGAGCTCCGTGAGCGGTCTGGCAGAAGTAACAATCGTTTTGAGAAGACACGTAGGTGGCGATGAGTTCGCGCTCAGCCATCGACAGAGTATTCGGTGTGTGCAACAAAACTTCCGCCAGTTCGCAGAGCGGCTTGGCCGTCTCCGGGCGGAACGCGAACAGCCCGCGTATTCCGGGCAGCCCTTCAGGGAGTTCAATGTGCGCCATCTTGATCCCTTCTAGCGCGCAGCGCTAAGCCCAACCGTTGATTCTGCATAGCCCTGCTCGGCGAGTCTGGCGCCCTCCTCCCGGTACTTCTCGGCATCCTGCGGCGCCCAGGTCGCCAGACCGTCAACGTAGCGATTGTACATACAGAATGCAGCGGCGATCAGCACAGTATCGTGGATCTCCAGATCGGTGGCCCCCTGCTGTCGAGCGCGCTCGATATCTTCGGTCAAGACGCTCTTGCCGCCGCGTTGCACTTTGCCGGCGATGGCGAGCAAAGCCTTCAGCTTGCCCGAAACTGCTGCGCCCTCGGCGTCTTGTTTGACATCCAGGACTAACTGTTCGTTGCCACCGAGGTGATAAGC
>JBEKOZ010000451.1:0-4737 GCA_049521275.1 Bryobacteraceae bacterium
TTATTTTTGTATAGCGCGCTGCGCACCGGCTTCGCGGGCTTCCAGAAATCGCAGGGACCGGAGTTCACCAGATAAAGATCCATCCATCCATCGCGATCGTAGTCCAGAAAAGCGACACCCGGCCCCATCGTCTCCGGCAGGTAGCGCATATCCGACATCGCGTTGTCGTGCGTCCAGCGGATGCCGCTGTCCTGGGGCGCTATTTCGTCGAAGATTGTGCCCGCGCCCTTGGGCTGACCCGCGATTCGCGGAGTCCACAACGCCCCTGTCCCCGCCCCCGCCAGCAGGATCTGTCTACGCGTCAACTTCATGGTTCGCCCCGATTCACTGTAGCGCGGAATTTGTATGCGCAGGAGCCGCCGCGGCTGTTTTCAATTTGGATAGGGACTGCCCGCCCGCGCGATTCGGATCTGGTGATCGGTAAACATGTGATGGGCGCCCGGGATCTCGTATCGCGGCATGTGGCAGGAAACGCAATCCTTATCGGATACCGGGCATAATTGCGCCTTCGCGTTCCCACTCGCATTCGCGCCCGCCGAGTGGCACTGGGCACACTTGGAATCGTAAAACCCGGACGGTTGCTGCCCATGCGAATGCGGATCGTGACAAGCGACGCAACTGATGCGCTGGTCGTAAGCGTCATAGCACTTGGCATTGGTCAGGCGGTACGGCTGGAAGCGCACGTTTTCGACGCCGAGCGGCCCTTGTGACGCGATCGTCGCCCAGGTCCGATGACAGCGCCCGCAAAACTCGAACATTTCTTCGGCGCTCAGCTTGCCCAGGTGCGGAAGCTCGGCCGTTTTTGCGTCGCCGGTCTTGATGGCGGCCACATGCTTTGCGGCCGGACCGTGGCAGCTCTCGCAGAGAATGCCGGGCGTCATATGCTCGAAGTCCACTACGATGCCCTGCACGCTATTGGTCGAGTGGCAGCCGAAGCATTGCGCGACCTCCGGATTCCCGGTCTCGCGGCCCAGCGCTTCGGTCAGAGTGCGGGGCGCCAGACCGCGGGCTCCCAGCGTGTAATCGAGATCGTCAATTGCCTTGTAATAGCTCACCCGGCTCTCGTACCATTTGCCGTTCAACGTCAACAGGAAAGTCTGTCCCGCGGAGCCCAGCCCAAACGCCCAGGCGACGGGAACGGTCAGCTTTTCTTCGCCTTCCCGTACCGTATACAAGCTGCGACCTCCCACCCGCACAATCTCATAGGAAAACCGGCCGGCGTTAAAAGTGAGCCTCGCATGCTGCTTCAGAATGGAGCTATCGGCGCCCGACGAGAGAGCCTTCGCCATATTGCTGTCCGGCTGGCCTTGCGATTGCTCCCGATGGCAACCCGCGCACACGGCGACCGGAATCACCTCGGCGGCCGCGCTGCTGGCGGAAACCAGCGCTATAAACGCAAACAGTGCGCGGCGCGCGCGCCTCATGGAATCTTCTTCTCTGGACCGCCGTTCGGAGCGGGCTGTGCACCCGGTTGTTTGGCCTGCTCCTCCGCGTTCAGTTTCAGGACCAAGGCCCGCTCCCGGTCGCCGTCCTGCTTGCGCTTCAAGCGATAGTAGACGGTAGCCAGCGACACGTGCGCTTCCGTAAAATTCGGCGATTCCTGGATAATCCCCTCCAGGCTGCGCCGCGCGTCCTCAACTTTGCCGCGAGCGAGTTCGATCGTCGCCATCTGGTAACGCGCCCTCAGATCGCCCGGCCGGACATGCTGCGCGCGATTCAAGTAACGTGTGGCCTGATCGTAATCCTGATCCCGCCGCGCCAGAACCCCTAAATTTAGATTGGCATCGTAGTCGTTGGGATTATTCTGCAACTCGGCCAAAAACGACTTCGCCGCCGCTCCCGTGTCACCCGTTGCCATCTGCGCCTGGCCATACCACGCGTTCGCCGACGGCAGTTTGGGGTTCAGTTCCACGGCGCGCCGGAAGTCCTCCATCGCTCCCGGGTAATCGCCCACCGAGATCTTGGCCGTCCCCATCATGAGATGGCCTTCGGGCGATTCTCCGTTTCTTAGGATCTTATCCAGCAGTCGTTGACCGCGCTCCAGTTGCTTGTCGCGAAGCAGCGCCGATCCCAGCAAATAGTCGATCGCCAAATCGTGCTCGGCGTCCGTGTTCAAGGGCGTTAGCAGCGCGATCAGTTTCTGGTACTCCCCCGACTGCAACAGGCAATCGGCCAACAGCAGCAGCACTTGATTGCTGCTTGGCTGTTTCGCGTGAAGGTCCTCGAAAACCACCGCTGCCTTCCCCAAATTCCCTGTCTTGTAATAAGCGAGCGCCAGATTGAGCGATACCCCCGGATTGCCGGGCGCGATTTTCAGCGCCTTCTCATATTCGACGATCGCGTCTTCGTACTGCCCCTGGCTCGCGAGCGCTGCGCCCAGGTTCGATCGTGCCTCGGGGTTTCGCGGCTGCAGCTTCAGGAACTCGCGGTAGCCCGCGATAGCACTGGCTATATCGCCCGACTGGTGCGCCTCGATGGCCCGCTTCAGAATGTCTTCGGACTGCCCGGACCAGCCCAGCAAACAGGCCGCGAAGAACGAAATCAGCGGAAGCATGGCCAATCGAATACCACTATAGACCGAAAAACGCAACCAAGGCCGTCTGCCCTTACTTCACTGTGAGCTTCGCCCATTGCCAGGCGGTAACCGTGTCCGGTTGTGCCTGGTCGCACAGATCAACGCGCATCAGGTATTTTCCCGGCTCCATCCCTTTTGGGAT
The DNA here is from genome assembly GCA_049521275.1 of Bryobacteraceae bacterium. Classification (GTDB taxonomy): domain Bacteria; phylum Acidobacteriota; class Terriglobia; order Bryobacterales; family Bryobacteraceae; genus Palsa-187. The sequence goes on from JBEKOZ010000451.1 coordinate 2,718, forward strand.
GGTGATCGATCCCTTGGCGAGGAACATCGCCGTCTTGCTATCCGGGCCGCTCTCCACCGGTATCGGCGCGCTCTTCCACGCCTCGACTCCGTCGCGGAACAAATGCAGCCGCATCGCCAGCCCCACGGGCTTCCATGAGTTCCCGGCCGCTACAATTTGCACCGCGAAGGGGGCGCTCTGTCCGGACGAATACAGGTTCGGTCCCGCCGCCGGCACTATGTGACCGTCGGTCCCCAGCGCGTGCTGAAACACGATACCCGAAAGCCGCAAGCCTTTCTCCTTCGGATTCGGAATCACCACGAAATCGCCCGCCGTGCCGATTTTCCCCGTAGCCTCGTCGCGAACCGCGGCGCGAACCTGGTACGGCCCCGGTTTTTTCACCGGCAGCAAGGTCGAATAGATCAGCCCGTACTTCAGCGCCCGCTGATACCCCTCTTCATTCAGATCGATGCGGCGCATCTGGTCGATGCCGCCTTCGAGGGTTATGCCCGTCGCATTGAACGTCCGAAGAATCACGTGCACCAGGCCGGTGCGGTGAATCGGAGGCCCGGTGAACTCCACGTCCTTGCCGTCGATGTACAGTGTCGCGCGCAGGAAGTACTCGTTCCTGCCGCTCAGGTAGCTGGTCTCCACCTCCATCGCGATTGCCGACGCCTGGAACGGAGAATCAAGTGACTCCATCAGTTGGAGTTCGGGCCTCCCGGCCACTCGCCGCTCCTGATCCGCCACCCCGAAGAATCCCGCGGAGGAGCGCACCTGAACACCCGGCCGGGTCACCTCGATCTTCAATTTGTGGAAAACCGGCTTCCCCGAAAGATCCGTTTGCATGGCCTCCGCCGGAGGTTGAAAGGCCAACACGTAATAGCCTCGTTGATCGTCCATTATACGGGCCAGTCCGTCATCGAGCCGGTTCGATTCGGTAATCATGAATCCTCCGGTCTGACTCGAGACGAACAAAGAGCCCCATTGGTTGTCCTTGTATTCGTTACGCCGGCTCAGGGTCTGATCCGTTACCCAGTTGCTGCCGACGCTATCCCCAGCGCCGTAACTGACGTTCGGGCGGCCTCCTCCGCCGGCCCTCTGTATCGGATCCAGATGATCCGATGCCGTGGCGCGTAGAGACGAAATCCCGCGCGTGTCGATGGCATAGAGCACCACTCCCGCGCGTACCGATTCGTCTACCACGCGGCGCATGCTCTGGTAGATGGGAGCGATGAAAGCCCCAGTGCCGGTTGCCCGCTGCCCCGACGGATCCAACTCGTCGGGAAGCGTCAGCCGCAGCGCGTCGGACACCAGGATCACCGATTTTCGACCCGGCAGATCGGCCATCCCTCGCACCACTCGTAACAGCGAAGACGTCGTCGCCAAGCTCGCGCGCTCAATCGAGTTGTTCGTACCGGCCTGATCCAGGTCTTCCGCGACGGTGGCCGTTCCGGTGACGATCGGCGTGTACGCGGAGGCGCCGCCGATGCCGATCGCATTGGGCGTCCATCGCACCTGATCGATCGCCGCCAACAGCAGGTGTTTATCCGGCGTGAAATCCTGTAGCGCTCCTAAACCGGCGCTCGACCGCACGATGGCCACCAGGTCCCCCGGCTGCACTTGCTCCTGTACGAATTTCCTGAGTCCCGCCTGAATCCCCGGCATGCTCTCCGCCGAAGTCAGCAGATCGGCGATGAACAACACGATCGTGCGGCGCACCTGCTCGCGTTTGAGCCTAGCGGCTGGCCTCGCGGGCTTCGATATCTGCTCGCGCGGAATCGCCGCGTCCGTCTGTGTTTTCTCAGCGGAGGGCAGTTCGCGCAGGCGCACGTAATCGGAGAATTTTAGTTCCTGGGGCTTCCCGTCGAGAAGCACGCGAAAGTCGCTAGGCTTGAGATCGGGTATCGGATTCCCTTTCGCATCGGTCACGGTTGCATCCACCTGGACCAGGTTCACCGTGACGCGCAATGTCTGCTCCGGCTGCGCGCGCATTAGAAGGGCGGCCAGCGAGGCGAGAATAGCACGCCTTGTCATTTGA
>JBEKOZ010000452.1:0-4706 GCA_049521275.1 Bryobacteraceae bacterium
GCCGACGCGATACTGCCGGACCTCCTGAAGGCCGCGCCGGACTCCGAAGCCGCGCGCGTCCTCGCCAAATGGGATCGATCGACGGAAACCACCAGCCGCGGCGCGGTGCTCTTCAAGCAATTCGCCGATTTGTATTTTGCCGGGGACATTCCGAAGCACCTTCGCGTGCAGTTCGATCCCCAGCGTCCGCTTGATTCAGCCTATGGCGTCGCCGACCCCGATTGGGCAGTGAGCGCCCTCGGCGACGCAGCCAAGCGAGTCCTTGAAAACTACGGCTCGCTCGACGTCGCGTGGGGAGACGTGAATCGTTACGCAAGCGGCAAGGCCGATTTTCCCGGCGACGGGGGCCCGGCCCAGCTCGGCGTCTTCCGCACGATCAGTTTTGGTAAAACGGTGGGCAATCGCAACTACGCCAATCACGGCGAAACGTTCGTCTGCGCCATCGAATTCGCCGAGCAACAGAACGCCCAATGCTCCCTCAGCTACGGCAATTTTTCGCAGCCCGGTTCCCCTCATCTCGAAGACCAGCTCCCGCTGATGGTCAAGAAAAAGCTGCATCCCGTCTGGCGCGACCGGAAGGAAATCGAAGCCAATCTGGAAAAACGCGAAGACTTTACCCCGCTTCGCGCCTCTCGAAAATGAAACAGGCCGCCCGCTTTTCGGACGGCCCATTTTCCAAAAATAATTTCTTACCTCGCGGAGACGAGGAGACGTTTACGGACGGTTGACGTTCTCAGCTTGCAGACCCTTCGGCCCCTTCTTTACTTCAAACTCAACCTCCGTGCCTTCTTCGAGCGTCCGGTATCCGGACATCTCGATGGCAGAGAAGTGGACAAACACATCTTCGCCACTGGAGCGCTGGATAAATCCATAGCCCTTGGCGGCGTTAAACCATTTCACAACACCCTTTTCTCTCACTCGCTTGGTTCTCCTGTTCAGACCGTGTTCACACACCCGGCGCCAGTCAAGCGCCCGTATGTGCGATTTTAAACTTTGGTTATTCTCTCATGGAATAAAACCCGTCGCAACCACGGGAAACACCTGAGCCGTAGTAAAATCGTGGTCGACGAAAAGGAGTCAGCTTCATGCAAAAACAACTTGTGCTTTCAGTCCTCGCGATCTCGGTTCTGAGCGCCGCGCCCGCACTGGCCGCGGATGGCGGCACTTTGAATGACTCGGAGCGCGCCTTCCTCATCGAGCAAATGGAAATGTCAAAAAAAGCTTTTCTGGCAAGCATCTCCGGAATCAGCGAGGCGCAATGGACCTTCAAACCGGCTCCGAACGTCTGGAGCGTGCAGGAGTGCGCCGAGCACATCGTCCTGTCAGAGACCTTTATTTTCGATGCATCGCAGCAAATGTTGAAGTCCCCCGCGGTAGCGCGGCCGGAGAAATCGAATGCAGATTACGATCACCAACTTGCAGTGGGCGTCCAGGATCGCACCCACAAAGCTACGGCGCCGGCGCCGATCGACCCGGTAGGCAGGGCCGCAACCCTCACGCCGTCGGATGCGGCGCGACAGTTCACTGAAAAGCGCGATAAGAACGAAGCATATGTTAAATCGACCGCAGACGATCTGCGCACGCATGTCGCGCCGGGCCCGGCCGGAACGATGGACGCCTATCAATACCTGGTGTTGATGGCGACGCACACCGCCCGTCACACGGCGCAGATCAAAGAAGTCCAGGCCAACGCAAATTATCCAGCGAAGTAATGCGCGCCCCCTTGACTCATGCGGAACACCAAGCCGATCGCCGCAGCCGCGATTGGAGCCTTGGCGATCGCGCTTTTCATTGGATGGAGCGTCAGGCACAGGCACAAGCCCGCCGCGCCGCAGCCCGCGCCCCCGACCGTTGTTGCCGCTCCTGAAGTAACGCTGACCGGCCGTCTCCAGGCTCAGAAAACGGCGCAAGTCGAAGCGCCCATCGCAGGCGTTCTCGACGCGTGGTTCGTCGAAGAGGGCCAGGAGGTTTATAAGGACCAGATCCTTGGCCGGATCCGCAATGCCGACTTGGACGCTGCGATGCAGGCCGCGCAGGCCGCCGTCGATCGATCCGAGCTGCACATCGCGCAGCTCGATGCCCAGGCTGCCGGAGCCCGGGTCGACGAATCGCGGGCCTCCGCCGACCAGACCCGCGCCCGCAACGAACTGGATCGCATCGAAAAAATCTATCAGAGGTACAAGAGTCTGATGGATGCCGGCGCGATTGCGAGACTCACCTTCGAAAAGACGGAAGCGGACTACACCTCCGCGAAGACCGAATCCGCGAATCGCGACGCATCGGCAAGAGACGCCCAGGACAAGGCCGCCGCACTCGACCGGGATTCCGAAGAGGCGAAGCGGACCCTCGCGGAGCAGACAGCCGCACTCGCCAAATCAAAGGATCAGGTGGCCGACGGCGACCTGCATTGTCCCAGGGACGGCGTCGTGCTCACCCGCAACATTCATCAAGGCGCCCAGGTGGAAGTATCGAAGGAAAGCCTGATCGCCATTGCAACGGATCTGACGAAACTTGCCGTGGCGCTCGCCCCCGATGCTCCTGTATTAGCCCGCATTCACGCCGGCCAGCGCGCCTTCGTCCGCCTCTCCGACGCGGAATTTCCAGGAGAGGTGAATGAAGTGCGAGGCCCGGAGGTGATCGTAAATTTCGCCAGCCCGACGACCGTCACAAAGCTCGGCACCGCCGCACAAGTTAGAATTGTCTTTTGACGACGCACTCTTTGAGCGCAAGGACGATAAATGCAATTCCTGGAAGAAAGCTTAATTGAACTCATAACCCAAACCTCCACCAATCTCCCTCCCGACGTCCGCCAGGCGATGGGAATCGCGATCGGCGGTGAGACGCCCGGCACGCAATCGTCGCAGGCGCTGAACATCATCGCGTCGAATATCGATATGGCGGAGGAGGATGAGGGCCCCATCTGTCAGGACACGGGCATGCCCACTTTCGTCGTACACACACCCGTGGGCGTTAGCCAGATTGCCGTCAGAAAGGCCATTCGCAACGCTGTCGCCGAGGCCACCAGGCGCGGGAAGCTGCGGCCCAACTCCGTCGATTCGCTCACCGGAAAGAACAGCGGCAACAACCTCGGCGCCGAAACTCCGGTCATTCACTTCGACCAGTGGGAAGAAGACGAGATCGAAGTAAAGCTGATCCTGAAAGGCGGCGGTTGCGAGAACAAAAACATCCAGTATTCGGTGCCCTGCGAACTCGAACACCTCGGACGTGCGGATCGCAATCTCGAAGGCGTTCGTAAATGTATTCTGCATGCCGTGTGGCAGGCGCAGGGCCAGGGCTGCGCGCCCGGCGCCCTCGGCGTATGCATCGGAAGCGATCGCGCACACGGCTACGATCTGGCGAAGAGTCAATTGTTCCGCACTCTGGACGACTCGAACGCGGTTCCCGAGCTCGCCAAGCTCGAAGCGGAGATCATGGAGGAGGCGAACCGCATCGGCGTCGGCGCGATGGGTTTCGGAGGCAAGGCGTCCTTGATCGGATGCAAAATTATGGCGGCGAATCGTCTACCCGCGAGCTTTTTCGTCTCGGTCGCCTATGAATGCTGGGCGTTTCGCAGGCTCGGCGTGCGGCTCGATGCCGGCAGCGGCGCCATCACCCAATGGCTCTATCGCGACCCTTCCCGCCACATCGAAAAAATGGCGCACGGCGAAGGCTTCCCGCTCAGCGGCCGCGAAGTGGTCCTGCGCGCGCCGCTCACTGAGGAGCAGGTCCGCATGCTCAAGGTCGGCGACGTGGTGCTGATCAGCGGCGAGATGTACACCGGACGCGACGCCGTGCACGCATATCTCATGAAGAATCCGCCGCCCGTCGATCTGCACGGCGCGGTGCTCTATCACTGCGGCCCCGTCATGCTCAAAGAAGGGGAAACCTGGACGGTCAAAGCCGCGGGCCCTACCACCAGCATTCGCGAGGAGCCCTATCAAGCCCACGTCATTCGCGAATACGGCGTGCGCGCCGTCATCGGGAAGGGTGGAATGGGGAAGAAAACCCTCGCGGCACTGAAAGAGTGCGGCGCGGTCTATCTCAACGGCATCGGCGGAGCGGCGCAATACTACGCGCGTTCGATCGAAAAAGTGCTGGGCGTGCATCTCATGGAATTTGGAGTTCCTGAAGCCATGTGGCATCTTCGCGTCAACAACTTCGTCGCCATCGTGACCATGGATGCCCACGGCAACAGCCTGCACGCCGACGTCGAAAAAGAAACCGGCGAGCATCTGGCCGAATTGCAGTTGAAGTAACATACCTTCATGCGATTCGCCGCTTTGCTCGCGCTGGCCCTCTGTGCCCGCGGCGCCGACTTTTATTTGCAGCCCAACGATGTTGTCGTTTTCTACGGCGACAGCATCACCGATCAGCGCCTCTACACTACCTACGTCGAAACCTTCGTCCTCACCCGATATCCGAAGCTCCCCGTGCGCTTTGTGCATTCCGGTTGGGGAGGCGATCGCGTTACCGGCGGAGGCGGCGGCCCTATTGACGAGCGGCTCAAGCGCGATGTGCTCGCCTACAAACCGACCGTGATGACCATCATGCTGGGCATGAACGACGGCCGCTACAAGCCTTTCGACGAAGACGCCTTCCGCGTCTTCACCGACGGCTACGAACACATCGTAAAGTCGATGAAAGACGCACTCCCCAACCTTCGCATCACCGTAATCGACCCTTCACCCTACGATGACGTCACCCGC
>JBEKOZ010000453.1:0-4701 GCA_049521275.1 Bryobacteraceae bacterium
GATTTTTGGTATCGGACGCGGGCAGACCGCTGGTCTGCAAATTGAAGGGGTTGCGCGCGTTCCAGATGTGGTCGCTGTAAATCAGGTTCAGGCTGCCGTGAAATTTATCCGTACCCGGCTTGGTGAAAATCTCGATACGTCCGTGACCTTGCGTGTCAAATTCCGCCGAGTAGGGGTTGGAGTTGATGCGAATTTCGCGAATCGAATCTTTCGGCGGCAACTGGCCGCTCGAAAAACCGTCGACGAAAATCTGTCCGCCATCGGGACCCGCCGCCGGACCGGCCAGCGCCAGCAGGTCCGCCTGCAAATCGTCCGGATCGTCGGAGAGCATGTCCAGGTCGGCCTCTTTGAGCACCAGCGCGCCGGCATTTTTCGCCGGGTCCAGTTCCACCTGCTGGGTGTCCTTTACCGTGACCTCCTGCTTTTCGCTGGCCACCCTCAATTTGGCGTCGAACGTCGATACGCGGCCGCCCGGCAGATCCGGGATGGAGCCCTCGAACAGGTCGAAGCCGGTGGCAATCACGCGGATGACGTACTTGCCCGGCGGCAATCCGACCACCGAGTACGCGCCGTTGTTATCGCTCTGCACCACCTTCACGGTGCCGTTGGGACCGCTCAACGTAACGGTTGCTCCAGGAACCGCCGCGCCGGAGGGGTCGAGCACCTGCCCCTTTAAACTTCCGGGTACCTGCGCCATCATCGCGGCGGTCATCGCCAGCGCCAATAAGATCACGCATACTGCTCGTTTTGAAAATATCATTCCGTATTTTGACTCCTGACTTCTCCCTTAATTCCCGCCGCCCATATCGCCGCCAGCGCCGAGATTCCATCCGCCCAGCGACATCTCGGGCTTCCCGGGCGACCGCAGGATGGGCTCCACTCCCGCGAGCATCGTGATCGCCATGATGTGATCGGACGCCGCGCCCACCGCGCTTGAAATCACCACCGGCTCAGAGACCTTCAATTCCGCCAGCGTCATGGCCGGCTGACGGTCGAGCAACTGTTGCAGATCGCCGCCGCGTCCGCCGCCGGCGCGCATGCCGCCGCCCTGGGGAGGAGCGCCGCCGCCACCCTGACCACGGCCCGCTCCGTTTCCATCCGCGTACGCATCCGGATGCACGCGCCGCGCGATCATCTGCGCGATCGGATCCGACAGCCGCTTCATATTCGAATCTGCGTTGACCTTCACCACCATGGTCTTCTTGGTTTCGAGATCCTTCACAGTCATCTGCTGATTCGCCGCGTCGATCGCAACCACCGTCGCCGCGATGGTCTTGAAGGTGCCGGAGACAATCTCATCCGCCATCAGTTTCGCTCCGTCCTCGCTCTTATCCCCGCGGGCACGGACCTGGTCGCCAACCTTTATGTCGGCGATCGTCGAGGCTTTGGCGTCGGCGAACTTCACCGAATCGCTGGTATAGCGGCGCACAATCGCCTTCGCCGCGGGAATCACCGTGATGGTCTTGGCCCCCGCCAGCGTCCGCACATTCAGCGTCACCGACTCCGGCGTCACCGCCGTCACGATTCCGTTCACACCGCGCTTGTCCCAATCGGCGCGATCTTCCTGCTGCTTCTTGGCGACGTCGGAGGAGGACATCACCGCGATCAGCGTCGCCGAGATGGTCTTCTGATCCTCAGACTCCTTGCCGCGCGCCGCTACCCGGTCGCCCACCGCGATTTCGCCAAACTCGATCGTCGCCGCGTTCCGCAAATCCTTCTCGCCCAGCGCGACCTTCCTTAATGCGTGCTTGGCCGCCAGCGTGACGCGCACCTCTCCGCCGCTGTCCGCCTTCATCACCAATTCATTGGCGCCCGCGTCAATCGAGACCACGGTTCCGTTCACCTGCTTCGGTGGGGCATCCTGCGCAAACACAGGCGCAAATACAAGATTCCCCACGAGCAGCGAATACACAACCAGCCGCATGGCTTTGCTCGTCATAAACTTCTCCCCCGCCGTGACATTTGTAATGACCTGATTCCCCAGCCGCTGGTTACAGGCGTTAAGCTAAATTTACATTGAAACTATTGATTCTTTAGCCCAATAGCAGGTAGATACAGCCCGGCGGCCTTCCGCTTCCACCAATTTCCCGTGCTCCGCCGCTCCTCCGCGTCGGTGAACGAGTATTCGTAGAGCTCGGCCCGCACATATCTGGGAACCGTCCCTTGAAAAGGATCGGCCTCCAGCAATCCCTTCACCTCGGGCGACCCTTCCAGTAACTTTATCGCAAAATTTACGAACCACAGGTTTTCCCGGTAATTGCCGAGCGCCGCGAACCACATCTGCCAGTCGAGCCTGGGCTGATGCGGAGCCGCCCAGCGCGGAGCACGCGCCAAATCGCCCGGCTTATAGCGAAAGGAATAAGGCGTCCACGTTTCCCCGTCCATGGATCCTTCGATCACAATCTCCGGCCGCGACGTCGTCATCACCGCGAACAGTCCATAGGAGTTCACGATCTCAAACGGCGCTGTGTACTTGACGATCGCCACGGGGACGCCGAAAAACGTCTCGATCATCCGCGAGATTCCGATGGCCAGGATCAGAACCGCGATCGGCAGGCGAAACCGCCTGCCCCACCCGGCTCCCAGGCTACCGAGATGCTGTGTCTGTGCTCGTGGCTTCAGCCAGCGTTCATAGGTCCTGTCATCCCACAGAAACACGCACATCGCCATCGCCAGCAAATTGAAAAACGTGTAATTCCCCGTGAGGAAAATCAATACCTGTAGCAGCAGCAGACACCACGCCCCGAATATCCTGATTCGCCGTGGCGCAAAAATCAGAAATGGAATCACCAGCTCGACGCCCAGAACCCACGCCGTCGACATTTTCTGGAACCATGCCGGCAACTGCGCCATGTACCACGAAATGCGGTTCGGCAAAGGCTGCGTCCAATAGTGAAAGGAGAGAGCCGTAAGGTTTCTCCAAGTCTGATCCCGGCTGAGCAGCTTCACCGCTCCGGATAAAAACACCAGGCGGAAAAGCAGCCATCGAAATAACCACACCGCGATCCGTGAATTGCCGAGGAAGATCGCCAGGAACCCGACCTCGACCAGCAGCGAGTCCCATTGGAACGACAAAAAGTCCTGCCCCACCGCGCTTAGCGATAAATAGAGGACAAACAGAATCGCGAGTCCGGCGCGCTCGGCGAATCCCACCAGCACCAGCGCCGCAATCGCCACACCCGCATAGCAGACGCCTTGGAGCGCCGCGTCCGACGCGTTGATCCAGAAAATGGTCGGGACATCGTAAAACCGCATCGCACCCACGCTCTCCGCGACAGCTTTCAGATAATCCGCCACCGGAAGAATGCCGTGAGCGCCCAGAAGTCCCCTCACCTGCACGCTCAGCGACCCGAACGCGATCGCGTAAATCGCCGCCAGCAGGCGCACGAAAATCCATTGCGTGAGCGCGAAGCGCGCAGGCTCGATCCGGGTCCCGAAGGTCCACTTCGTCAGGTGATAAAAGAAGTCGCGATGCCCCGCGATGAACCGGTAGGGCGGTTCCATGACACGCGCGAAGTAGAACTTCTCCAGGCCCAGCGTCTCAAACACCGCCCGAGCCCCGCCGGCCACGGACCCATCCGGCCGCACCAACTGCACGGCTCCTGAAAACTCCTCTTTGGAGATCTGCGGATACCGCTCCCCCACGTCCTGCGAAGCGGCATACTCCACCCGGTCGCCCGTCAACTTGCGCCAATAGTCGATCCAAATCTTGCAGAACCCGCATCGGCCGTCATAAATCAGCAGCGGTTTGGAAGAAGTCACTCATTTACTATCCTACGCGCGTCAGCATTTCCCCTCCCTGACGGTCGGGGTTCGGTGTGGGCATCACGCTAACACCGAACGCCGACGAGGGAGGGGATCATGGCAGAGCCGCGCCCGCTAACTCTATGAAGAGCTTTTGCTTTTCAGCCGATATGTAAGTGTCAGGATCTATTCTTGTGTCGACGTCATATCTTCGGTGCGTGCGCTGCCCTAATTCTCACCTTCCCGAGCCCAGGCGCCGCCCAGCAGTATAGTTTCCGCCTTTATGGGGCGGCGGAAGGGCTCCAGAACATGGCTGTCCTGTCCATGGCCCAAGATCGCGCCGGCTACATATGGGCCGGCACGGAAGGAGGCTTATACCGCTACGATGGAACCCGTTTTCGCCTGATGGGCCAGGCGGAAGGACTGCCGTGCGGTACCGAAATTCACACCCTCTACCTGGCGTCCGACGGCGGCCTGTGGACTCATGCCTGCAACCAGATCCTCCGCTTCGATGGCGAGAGCTTCCACAGCGTACTCGTTCTCCGCGGCCCGCTCGGCGGCGCACAACGTATTGCCGAGGACGTGCACGGCAATGTGGTCGTTTCCACCGAGTCCGGTCTGAAGCAGGTGCTGCCGTCCGGCGTGAACCCCTATCCCGTGCCCCACGATCTCGAAGGCAAACAAACGCGGGGAATTCTTCGGCACGGCTCCCAACTCTGGTTCGGCTGCGATCTCAGTCTGTGCGTCGAAAACGGCGGCCGGACGTCGATCTACGGCCCCGAGAACGGGTTGCCCGAAGACTCCTGGGACGGGATCGCCATTGCCCCGGACGAAACGGTATGGGTTCGCAGCTCCAACCGCCTTTACCGCAAGCCGCCGGGCAAAGATTATTTCGTCCAGGAAAAGCCGGATCTCGGATCGAGCATGTTCTGGGGCGCTATCACCATCACCGCAGAC
>JBEKOZ010000454.1:0-4700 GCA_049521275.1 Bryobacteraceae bacterium
TCAGGACTGCTTGGGTTCGACCAGCCCCGCCTTTGCGTCCAGGTCAAGTCAGGCGGCGGGGCCGAGGGGCAGAAGACCTTCAACGAACTTCTCGGCGTCGTGTCAAAGTTTGCGTCTCAGCAAGGTCTTCTAGTATCGTGGGGCGGATTTACTAATCCGGTGAAGCTCGACGCACGGAAGGACTTCTTCAAGATTCGGCTGTGGGATCAGGGAGACCTTGTGGACGCAATTCTGCAGAACTATGAAAAGCTCGATGATGCGATCAAGGCGGAATTGCCCCTGAAAAGGGTCTGGGTGATGGTAAACGATGAGGCCGAATGAACCCATCGGCCCGCCAGCGATGTAAGTTATCATCAAGTATGACGTTCGAAGATCGCTTGGACCTTCTTAGAGAGCGGCACGAGGCCCTCACCCAGAGCGTCGAACTACTGGCGATTGAGACCCGCGAATTGAAGTCGGCCATCGCGCAGGACGCCGAGAATATTCGTGCGCTCGCGCGGATCGCGGAGATTCACGAGCGAAGGATTACTCACCTCGAAAACGGGCAGCAATAAGACGGGCTGTTCTCTCTTTCTCCGAGCTATCCTCAAACTAAATGCCCGACCCCGACCGCCGCCGCCCCGACCCCGACCGCCTGCTCAAGCAGGTCGAGGCGCAGGAACGCAACACCGCCCGCGGCCACTTGAAAATTTTCCTCGGCTACGCTTCCGGCGTCGGCAAATCCCTGCGCATGTTCGACGAAGGCCGCCGCCGCAAATTGCGCGGGCAGGACGTCGTGGTCGCCGCCACGCAAACTTCCATGTCGCCCGACGTGCAGAAAATCCTCGAAGGCATGGAGGTCATTCCGCCGCGCATCGTCAACGGCTGTCCCGCCATCGACGTCGCCGCCCTGCTTCACCGCCATCCCGGATTCTGCCTCATCGATGGACTCGCCTATCGCAATCCGCCCGGCAGCACGCATCCGCACCGCTGGCAGGATGTGGAGGAGCTCCGCGCCGCCGGTATCGCCGTCATCACCTCCGTCAACATTCAGTACATCGCCGAACGCCAGCGTGAAATCGAAGCGATTCGCGGAAAGGCCGTCAGCGATTCCGTGCCGGAGGCCTTCATTCAGACCGCCGACGAAATTGAAGTCGTCGATGCCACTCCAGAGTACTGCGCCTCCCGCTCCATTGAAGGCGATGAGCAGCGTCAGCTCTCGGAGCTTCGCGAGATCGCCCTGGTGCTCGCCGCCGACGTGGTCGATCATCAGCTCGAGGAATTTCTCCATCGCCAGGGCAGCGGCGCGCAGCTTTACGGCGCGCATGAGCGCATTCTCGTCTGCGTCACCCCGCGCTCCAGTGCGAAGGAAATGATCCATCGCGCCCGCCGCCAGGCCAACCGTTTTCACGGCGACCTCTACGTCGTCTACGTCGAGCAGGACAATCTCAACGAAGCCGACCAGCATCTGATCCGCGAGAATCTCGATTACGCCCACGAAGCCAAGGCGCGCGTCGAACTCCTGACCGGCGAGGACGCCATCGAAGCCATCCTCGACTTCGCCACCAGTCACGGCATCACCCAAATTTTCGTAGGCCACAGCAATCAGCACACAGCCTGGTTAAGCCGCCTGCGCGCCAATCCGGTGGAGCGGCTCATCATGGAAGCCGACGGCATCGACGTGCGCATTTTCCCCAACGAGCCGGTGCATGTCTGACCACCCGAAAGGCAAACTGAGAATTCTCCTCGGCTACGCCGCGGGCGTCGGCAAGACCTACCGCATGCTCGAAGAAGCCCAGCAGGCCAAGCGCGCCGGCCGCGACGTCGTCATCGGCTACTTTGAGCCGCACGGCCGCAAGGACACCATCGCCAAGACTGAAGGACTCGAAGTCGTTCCCCGCGCAAAAATCGATTACCGCGGCCGCGAATTTGAGGAGATGGATACCGACGCCATTCTCCGCCGTAAACCGGAGGTCTGCGCGGTCGACGAATTTCCCCATACCAACATCCCCGGCTCGCCCCGCGCCAAACGCTGGGAGGACGTCATGGTGCTGATCGACGCCGGCATCGACGTGCTCACCACGATGAACATCCAGCACCTCGAAAGCCTCAACGACCAGATCCGCGACATCACCGGCGTCGCCGTCCGCGAAACCATCCCCGATTGGGTCATGAAGCAGGCCGAGGAGGTCGTGCTGGTCGATCTGCCGCCGCGCGCTCTGCTCAATCGTCTGCAGCGCGGCGTCATCTATGGGACCGAAAAGGCGCAGCGCGCGCTCGATAACTTTTTTAAGGAACCCGCCCTCGCCGCTCTCCGCGAAATGGCGCTGCGCCAGACCGCGCACGAAGTCGAGATTCGTCAGGGCGAGGAAAACGTCCGTTCCCACCACAGTGAGGCGGAGGTGCGCGAACGAATTCTGATTCACGTCACCGAATCGCCCGCCTCCGCCGGCTTGATCCGCCGCGGGCGCCGCGTCGCGGATTATCTCAAAGCCGACTGTTTCGCCGTCGGCGTCATGCCCTCGCCCGATCCCGTCGCGCTCGAGCAGCACCTCGAATTCGCGCGCCGGCTCCACATCGAAACCCGCGTGCTCGAAGGCCACAACGCCGCCGAAACCCTGGTCGACTTTGCGCGCCGCAACGCCGTCACGCAAATCTTCCTTTCCAAACCCCCCAAGCGCCAATTCCCCTTCCTGGGCCCCCGCAGCGTCGCCATGGAAGTAGTGCGCCTGGCCAAGGATCGCCAGGTAACCGTAGTAGCCGAACGCAGACCCACGAATTAAGGTCAATTAAGGCGTCATAGAACGCACTTTATCGACAATTAAGCCCGGATATTCCATCGGAATGAAGTGCGAATATCCTTCTAAATACACATCCGAAGCATTCGGCATCCGCGCAGCCAGCCGAGGATCCGTCGCCGACCCGGACAAATCAAAGTTATCGGCAGTCATCAACTTCCCCGACCGCAGGACGATCGTAGGTTGTTGAATAATAGCCAGTTCCTCCGAAATATCCGCCTCCGGTACATTCCACCCCAGATAAATCGACGCCTCAATCTCCGGCAGACAAGCCAATCGAAACTCATCCCCATCCGCCACCAACCCAAATTTGCAATAATCCCGTAAAATATCCTGCTTCCATGCTGAAAATGGGAGCCTTACGCTAAATCTTTCATACATTTCCTGCGCCGATTTCCAGCGCGCCCGCCGCCGCCTGATGAAGCTGACGTCGGTTGGTGCGCTGTTATACCTTTCGGGCGATTGAATCACCGGGTCGACCAGCAAAAGCGATGAAAACGCAGCCGGTTCCAGCGCCGCCGCCAGCACCATCGCGTGCCCTCCCAACGAGTGCCCCACCCCGATCGCCCCGCGCAACCCCAACTCTTTCGCGACCATCGCGGTATCCTCGCCAAACCTCCGCCAACTGTATGAATCGAAATTCGTTCCGCTCTGCCCGTGGCCGCGCGAATCGATCGCGAAACAGTGCCGATCCGGCAATTCTTCAATGATCCGATCCCACAAACGACCGTGGAAACCAGTGGCGTGGGTGAACAGAATCGGCGAACCAGGCCCCGGCCGCTCCCAGACAGCCAGTCGGTGAACGTGAAGCAATTGCACGTACAATGAAGTTACAGCTTCTACATGTGGATTGTCCAGCTTGCCCTCCGGCGCCCTTACACCTTCGTCGTGATGGCGCTCTGTATTGTTGTTCTTGGCGTGCTGGCGATGGTGCGGATGCCGGCCGACATTTTCCCCGACATCAACATCCCCGTCGTCAGCGTCATCTGGAGCTATGCCGGTCTCTCGCCCGAGGAGATGGCGGAAATCATCACCACCCGGTCCGAGCGCGGCTTCACCAGCGCGGTGAACGATATCGAGCACATGGAATCCACCTCGCTCACCGGCATCAGCGTCATTCACATTTATTTCCATCCCAATGCGCGCATCGACGCCGCGGTCTCGCAGCTGGCCGCGCAATCGCAATCGACGCTCAAGACGCTGCCCGTCGGCACCACGCCGCCGAACGTAATCCGCTATAACGCGGCGACGGTTCCGATTCTCGATCTCGGTCTTTCGAGCGACACGCTGACCGAGCAGGAAGAGTACGACCTCGGCTACAACTTCATCCGCACCCAGCTTGCCAACATTCAGGGCGCGAGCATTCCCCTGCCCTACGGCGGACGGCCCAAGCAGGTGATGATCGACATCAATCCGCAGGCGTTATACTCGCACGGGCTCGGGGCCAACGACGTGTCGGATGCGCTCAACAGCCAGAACCTGATTCTGCCCACTGGCTTCGCGAAGATCGGCACGCGCGAATACAGCGTGCAGTTGAACAACAGCCCCACCATCGTCGACGCGTTCAACAATCTGCCCATAAAAACGGTGAACGGCGCGACCACTTATATGCGGGACATCGCGCAGGTGCGCGACGGCTATGCCGTGCAGACCAACATCGTGCGCCACAACGGACGGCGCGGCGCGCTGCTGACTATTCTCAAGAACGGCGCGTCCTCCACGCTCGACGTGGTGAAGCAAATGAAAGCCACGCTGCCGCGCGTGCAATTGACGCTGCCTCCGGCGCTGAAGATCAGCCAGCTCTTCGATCAGTCGATTTTCGTAGCCGCGGCGATTTCGGGCGTGGTGAAGGAAGCGGCTGCGGCCGCGCTGCTCACCGGCCTGATGATTCTGCTGTTCCTGGGAAGCTGGCGCAGCACGCTC
>JBEKOZ010000455.1:0-4683 GCA_049521275.1 Bryobacteraceae bacterium
AAATATCACCGGCGGGCAGAAACGCGATCCGCCGCCCGCGTGCGGCGTCGATTCCAGCGTTTAGAAGCGCCGCCAGTTTGCCTTGGCGAAACATGGTGGTGAACTTCGGTGAATTGGGGAAATCGGCCGGCGAGAGAGCGGCCGGGGAAACCACCAATACCTCGAATCCCGTGACTGTCTGGTTCGCCAGGCTCGCCAGCGAATCGCGTAATTCTTCGGTATGGCCGCGTGGCGAAGGGACGATCACGACCACGTCGCGAATCTCCCTCCCACTGCCCTGGGGACGCGCCGGTTGCTTGGACCACGCCGCGGCACGTTCACAGAACAACGCTTGATTGCGCGACAGCATTTCAGCGTGATCCACTCGATTTTCGTCGAAGGTCCTGCGTTCGTGGTGGAACACGAATACATTCCGCGCCAAGGCCAAACGGTATCCCGCGAGGCGGGCGCGCAGACAGAAATCGTCGTCGTCGTAATTACCGGAGCCGTATACCTCGTCAAGCCCGCCCAATTCGGACCACAGAGACCGCCGGATCATGACGCAGAAGAAGACCAGCCTCTGGGCTTCGTCCACCACTTCGCGATGATGGATCCCGGCTGCGTACTCGCCCCCGGCTTGCACATCGAACGCGGGCGCCGCGGGGTCCGCCTGCAAGTCGTGTCCAGCGTGATTTGTCACGGGGCCGGCGACGGGCCGATCATCCTCAAGCGCCGCGGCAAGAAGATCCAGCCAGTGGTCGTACACCGCGGTGTCGCTATTCAACACCACCAGTAGTTCATAGCGAGCCTGCCGGACGCCTTCGTTCACCGCGCGGGGAAATCCCAGCGGCTGATCGAATCGCAGAAATCTGAAATTCGGCCGCAGCCCGGCCTCCGCCCGAAGCCATGCTCCGACATCCTCAGTCGAGCCGTTATCCACCACGATCACTTCGTAGGGCAGTGAAGTCTTCGCCGCATAGATGCTTTCGATGCAGCCTTTGGCGAATGCCAGTGCGTTATACACCGGAACGACGATACTAACGCTCATGCCTGCCGTTTTTCAGCGAGTACCGCTACGACGCGATCGTGAAGGCGGAGTCGCAGAGCCTGTTCCCGCCCCGCTTCCTCCAATTGCTGGCATCGCCGGTAGAGCGCGCGCATCGTATTCGCCGCGCCGTGCAACCCTAAGCGCGCAAACTCCGCATCGTATGTATCGATAAGCCGGCGCTTGGCCGCAAAATCATCGCTGGTGAGGGCCAGCCCATCGTGCAACTGGCGAAAGTACAGCAGGAATTCCGGTATCACGTCGGTACGGTACCCGGCCAGCAAGAGGCGAACCTGCAGTTCCCAGTCCTCATGAGCGGCGCCGCGGACCTCGCGATATCCTCCGATGGCGTTAAACACCGTTCGGCGGATGATAATCATCGGCGGCCCAAAAACGATTGGATCAATCAACCCACCAATCAAATTCGGCCCCAGCGGCATGTAGCGAGCCTTTACCGATTCACCATCGAACAGATATCCCCCGGCGAGCAGGCAGTCGTCCCCAGACGCGAGTATTGCGCCCAACATCCGCTCTACCGTGTTCGGAACCGGAAGATCGTCGGCGTCGATGAATAGAAGGAATTCGGCGTTCGAACGCCGGGCGGCCCGATTTCGAGCGGCGTCCACGAACATGTTTTTCTGACGGAAGAAGGTCCAGCCGGCCGCGGTGTACTGCGCGGCCATCTGATCGAAGATCCTGCGTGCTTCAGCGTCCGTGGAACCGTCGTCCACCGCGATCACCCCAAATCCCGCGACCGACTGGCGCTTCAGCGCGTCGAGTAATTTCGGGAAGTGCGCGGCCTTGTTGAAATATGTGATGCAGACATCCACGCGGCGGATGTCGGGTGGCGATACGGGAAGGGACACCGCGGCGCGCTTGCCGAGGGCATCCTCGTGAAACTGGAGCCATCGCTGATTGGCGGATGCGTAGTCGTACCGGGCGGGTTGGCTCAGCGGCTCGAACCATCGTTCGAGCAGCTTGGCCGCGAGCGCTTGTGGATTCGGCTCAAACAACTGGGACTCGCAGGCCCCGCCAAAAATTTCCGGCACGCCGCCGCCCGACGAGTACAGCGCATTCAACCCTGGAATCAACGACGCCTCGATTACCGCGTACGGAAAATTTTCCACTGGACTCGGGATTACCACCAGCGAATCGCCGCGGTGCGAGCGCAAGTAGTCCGCGGCTCCCTCGGTATCCAAATCGCCTATGTGGACCACTGGAACGGCGCCCAGTTCGCGCTGTACGCAGTCAGCGGCGCCGGGCTCGTCCTGATGGCCCAGCAACACCACCCGTTCGAGCCCAGTCAGCGACCCATGCGACATCCGCACGCCATCGAGGAACAGCGAGAATCCCTTGCGGGTCTCAAGCCTGCCAAAAAAAACAATTTGACGAAACGACGGCCCGTCCTTTGCCGGTGAGGACGCGGGAGGGCGGTAGGGCAAGCCAAGCAAATCCGGCTCGGTCGCGAAAGTCCACCCCTCGCTGCGCGCCCAATCCAAAATGTACCGGCTGGGAGCGATGACGCGATCGCTGTGGCGCGCGCTATACCGTTCGATAAACTCGAGGTGCAGATCGTCCGGGATGTCAGGATACTCGCGGTTGGCGGCGCGAATCCAATTGGAAGGCCCGTGGAGCACAGTGACCAGCACCGGCCATCCCATCGGGTTGAAGCGCTTTGCGCGTGCCGCTTGAAACGCGACGTTGGCCCAGTCCTGAAAGTAGGCGATATCGAAACCGCGGAGCAGTGGCGCCACCTGCTGCGAAAGCCGCGCGGTCCATGCATCGGACCACCGGTCAGGCGAAGGCGGCGCATTGTGTAGTTCGACCAATCGGATCCCGAGGTGTTCGTACTTCCTGCGCCACTTTTCGTCGATCCGCGTCGGCTCGGTTTCCTGCCGGGTCAGAATGATGGTGACGTCCTCGCCTCTTTCGCGCAACAATGCCGCGAACTGCGCAACGAACGTCCCGACGCCTCCCGCGCGACCATGAATTGTGGGCAGGTCGTGGGAAACGAGAGCGACTTTCGACATCGTGAACTTGCAGGATAGCCCAAGTAATCCTGACGTTGCAGGTTGATTTTCTTGGGGTCCGGCGGAGATGTTATCATTCTTGGAATGATCGTCGGCACAATCAACTGATTTGACCGCTTCACTTTTCCTCGCATGAGAATCGATCCGCGAAAGCGTCACCCTTGCGAGTGCGGCGGTGGCCTCCGAAATCCAATGCCGGTATGCCAGACAATCGCCTTTCTAAATCGGAGAGCAGCTGATGGAAGTTGAAGTTCGATTCGGCATTAATGAAGCGAATGTGATCTTTGAGCGATTCGGTGATGAGGTAGTGGCGATCCATTTAGGAACGGGTTGCTACTTCAGCCTTCCCGGTGTGGCAGGAGATGCGTTTGTTCTGCTCTCCGGAACGCCCACAATTTCCGAGCTCGCGGAAGCGCTCTCCGCTAAATACGAGGCCCCGGCGCCGATGATTGCGGACGACCTTAGTGGATTCATTCGCCAGCTCAAGGAAGAGTCTCTGATTGTGGAGGCAAAGGGTGCCAACGGGCAGACCGGCGCGGCGATCGAATTCTCCGGAGCGCGGCTTCCCTACGCGGCTCCGGCGGTGAAGAGTCATCGGGATCTGGAAAATCTTTTTCTCGTCGATCCGGTCCACGACGCGAGCGCGGAGGGTTGGCCGCACCGGAAACAATCGCCCAAAGCCGGCAAACCGGTCCGCTACCGGCTGGCATCGGAAAATTGTTTGATCGAGCGTTTCGACGAGGCAAGCATTGCCTTGAATCTTCACACCGGAGCTTATTTCAGTTTTTCTGGGCCGGCGGAAGACATCCTGCTTCTGCTTCACAACGCTCCGATGCCAGAGGAAATCATCAAGGCGCTGGCCACGAAGTACGTTGCTTCCGAAGCACAGCTGGCCGAGGCGGTGGATCGTTTTTTGACGCGCGTGGCCGAGATCGATCTGGTTATCGCCGAGGAAATTGACGACGACCTGGAATGCCGCTCTCTGAGTTTGGCCAAGCCAGGGGAGGGACTTCGCTTCGAGACGCCGGAGATCGATATTTTCCGTGATGCGCCCGCCGTCGAAACCGCAGGTGACGAAAGCGAGCGGAGCTCCTCGCTCTTATCTGGAAAGAGGGAGTTTCACCTCAACCGAGAAGACAACGTTTTTGCGTTTGTATCTGACGGCGCCGTGGCGATTGATCTGGTTCGCGGTAACTACTTGATCTTGAATTCGACCGCGGCTCGGGTCCTCCGAATGTTGGAGCAGGAGCCGGCGCCGAATGACATTGTTTCCGCACTCGAGGGCAGTTATCTCGCGCGAAGGCCGGAGTTGGTAGCCGCAGTCATTGTGCTCTTGAGAAATTTTGTGGGTCTCGGAGTGGCGACAGCCGAGCCCTCGGTCGCGGAACCAGTCCGGACGGCGGAGCACGCGCCCAAAGGGAGTAGCGAGGAACGAGTTCCATTTGAAGCGTTTTCCGTGGAGATGCGGCAGGATCTGCGGGAGCAGATTTGCCTCTATCCAAATGGCAGACCCCCGGCACCCGAGCCCGCGTCGCGCGGCTTGCAACTTTCGGCTGTTCTTGAAGAATACTTCGAAGAAGCGCGTGGTCGCGCGCCCCTTTCCGAAACCCGGCTGCTGATCGCCGGAAG
>JBEKOZ010000456.1:0-4677 GCA_049521275.1 Bryobacteraceae bacterium
GCACTGTTCTATGCACTCGCCGCGTCTCTGCTCTGGAATTTCCGCGGGCGAAGGATGGTCGCCGTCGTGACCGTGGTCGCGGCCGCCAGTTGCGTCGCCATTAACGCCCGTCAGCGCTGGTCGGAATCGTCCGAAATGACCATGCTCGGCGCCACCCACGGCACTGCGGCCGATCTTTTGACCATGGACATGCTTCAGCGGCAGGTGCGTCCCGCCGATACGCTCTTCGTGTTTCCCTACCGGCCCATTTTGTACTTCCTGACGCTCGCCCGCAATCCCACGCGCTACTCCTTTCTACAACCCGGCATGTTTCCGGAAAGCGATGTCAGGCAAGCGCTGGCGGAGCTTCAAAGCGAGCCGCCGCACTGGATGGTCTACTTGGATATTCCCGATTCGGAGTTTTTCCGCCTTTGGCCCGGCAGCGACCCCGCCCGGATACGCATGCCGGGAATCGAGTCGTTCATTCGCGAGCGCTATCGCAGAGTCAATCAGTCTTCGGACTTTCAATTGCTTGAACTAAAATAGCGCTATGCCTAATTTTGGTCATATTCTCTTCCCGGTCGATTTCTCCGACCGGTGCCAGTCGGCGCGGCCATTCGTAACCTCCTGGGCCCAACGGTTCCATGCCAAGGTAACTCTGCTGCACACCATTCAGATTCCGATCAGCGCCTACGGCGGACCCGACGGCTATCCGCTGATCGTCGACGTGCCGGGGATCGAGGCGACTGCAAAAAAGCGCCTGGACCACTTTGAAATTGAGGGAGCAGAGCGCGTGGTCACGGTTGGAGATCCGGCCTACGAAATCATTCAATACGCGGCGAAAAACAAGGTGGACCTGATCATGATGCCGACCCATGGCTACGGGCCATTCCGCGGCCTGCTGCTCGGCTCAACGGCCGCAAAGGTTTTACACGACGCGGCTTGTCCGGTCTGGACCAGCGCGCATGCGGAAGACGCGCCGGTGCATTCCGAGATCCGTAATGTTTTGTGCGGGATAGATGGTCCGGAGAGTGCGCGGCTGATTCGCTCCGCGAGCGAGCTGGCGGGGGTGTTTGGCGCCAAATTGCGGCTGGTTCATGCCGTTTCCGTGGATGAAACCCGGCCCGAAAAGTACCTGGAAGGCGATTTGCGCGCCCAATTGATCAAGATGAGCCGCGAGGAAATCGCTGTTTTTCAAAAGGATGCCGGTACAAACCTGGATGCGCTGGTAGAAGGCGGACAGGCTTCTCATGTGATCCGCGAGGCTGCGCTCGCGGACAGTGCGGATCTGGTCATCATCGGCAGCGGGAGGGTGCATAAAACGCTCGGCCAACTGCGGTCGAACGCCTATTCCATCATTCGCGATTCGCCGTGTCCCGTGCTTAGCCTCGCTTAACTGGCCTTAATTTGCACTAAACCCGAGGGTGCAACGGGTGGGCGATTCACCCCTTTGCCAATCGCCACCGAGGCGCGCACCAGGTGCTCCACTTTCAAAGGGCCGGCAATTTTTAGCCCCCCGATCCAGTGCAGGCCGGCGCTGATGGAGCACCCGCACTGGCTGCAATCGGGATCGCCGCCGAATACGCATGGTTCGACTTTGGTCTTCAGATCGGCAGTGTAATTCACGGACATCTTCGAGAACAGACACTGCGCGGGGCTTGCCGGCGGTTCGACGAACGCGCGAACCATACCCTCGGGCAGCATGAGTTTCGGATAGCGGCGGATCATGGCGGGAAGCGACTGGGCAAGGCGAAGGCGATCCTCGCGCCGCAGCATCTCCGCGGTCGATTCACCGCGCTGCGGAGTATAGACGCTGAACCAGATCCGGTTCACTTCCGGGCGGGCGCTCCAGAACGCGAGAAATTGTTCCAGGTAGCCGGCCTGCTGCAAATGCCGCCGCACGATGGTGCAATGGATATTCACGCGGCGCCCCGCGATGTTGCGCAGAATCCGATCGTAGGTCGCCGGAGTCCGCCGCACGTCATGATCGGGCGCCAGGCCGTCGACTGAGACGGCGACGGTCACCCGTGGCAGCGCCATCCACTGCTTCGGAATCGGAATGACGGCGCTAGTGACTACCATCGTGTTTGTGCCGCGCGCGCTGAGGACCGGGAGCACGCGGCTCAATTCGCGATGGCGGATGAGCGGCTCGCCGCCGACCAGCGATACATGAATTGGATCGTGCCTCTCCACCAGGCCGAGGATTCCGTGGACCAGATCGTCTCCGCGAAAGTCGGAAAGATTGCGCAGTTGCGCTCCGCCGCCGAGGTGCGAGTCACCGTACGCGTAGCATCCTGGACATCGTAACGGACATTCGCGAGTGATTTCGATGGAAAGAAGAGGAGTCTTTCCACGGAGCACTTTGCCCCATGATTTGACCAGGTCTAGAGGTTTCATAGCGCCAAATGGCAGAGCCGCACGAAACAAACGGAACGAGACTGTTCTGCTCTTTGGATGCTGTTTATTTTGGCGAGGTTTCGGGAATTAATGTCCTATAATACGGATTCTGGCGGACTCGCCAAAATTAGATGTTCTACCTGTTCCGCCTCTTCTACTCCTTTCTCCCTCTGCATAATCCGATCGGGTTCGGGGCAGCCGATTTCATTGAAATAGCGCTCGCGCTGCTGCTGGTCTGGGCTGCGCTGACGTGGCAGAAATGCGCCGATCGGGCGGCGAGGCTCGCGTCAAGAACCGCCTGGTGCATGTTGATACTGTCCGCGCTGCCGGTGGTCCTGCGCCTGGCGATGCTGCGGACGTCGCCGATCCCAACTGCGTTAGGCGCCGACGATTTCAGCTACCTGTTGTTGGGCGATACGCTCTCGCACTTCCGGTTGACCAATCCGACGCATCCCATGCATCGGTTTTTCGAGACACTCTTCATACTGCAAGAGCCGAGCTATAGTTCCATCTACCCATTGGGACCGGGACTCGCGCTGGCGTTAGGCAAGCTTGTTTTCCGGCAGCCCTGGGCCGGCATTGCGTTGTCGATGGCTGCCTTCACGTCGCTGTGCTATTGGATGCTGCGCGCGTGGACGCGGCCGGGATGGGCTCTGCTGGGTGGAGTCTTAGCCGTGATCGAGTTCGGGCCGCTCAGCCACTGGATGAATACATATTGGGGTGGCGCGCTGGCCGCGGCGGCGGGATGCCTGGTGTTCGGATCGATGCCGCGACTGCGGGGCAATTGGCGGACGCGCGATGCGATCCTGCTGGGCGCGGGCCTTGCGATCCACCTGCTGACGCGGCCCTTCGAATCGATTTTTTTAGCGCTGAGCGTCGTCCTGTTCTTCGCCCCTGAGTATAAGCAGGTGCGGCCATTATTGAAGGCCGCGTCGATCTCCACGCTGGTCGTGTTGCCGGCGCTCGGGCTGATGGCGCTTCACAACAAGAGAGTCACCACGAGTTGGACGACGCTGCCCTACGCGCTGTGCCGCTACGAATATGGCGTTCCGTCCACCTTCGTTTTCCAGGACAATCCGATTCCGCATCGTGAATTGACGAGGGAGCAGCGTATCGCCTACGAGGTCCAGTCCTTTGTGCATGGCGACCAAGGGGAGACATTTGCGAGTTTTTTCGAACGTCTTGCCGGGCGCATTCGATTCTACCGGTTTTTTTTTCTTCCGCCACTCTATCTCGCGCTGCCCGCCTTTCTCTGGAGTCTGCGGGATCCCCGGATGAGGTTTGTTTTTTTCACGCTGCTGCTTTTTTTCTTGGGGACCACTATTTATGGCTACTTTTATGCTCACTATGTCGCAGCGGTGACTTGCCTGTTTGTCCTGGTCACAGTGGTGAGTCTCGAACATCTCAGTAAGCTTCGCATTGGAGCTTTTCTTGTCGGACCTGACGCGGTGCGCGTGATTCTTTTCCTATGCGGAGCACACTTTGTCTTTTGGTATGGTGTTCAACTGGCTAGCAATCAGGCTTTTGCAAAAGAGCTGGAATCCTATGAGACCTGGGATGAAGTCAATCACGACGATCCCGTGGGTCGAATCGGAGTGAATACGAAACTGGCACAGGCTCCAGGCAAACAACTTGTCTTCGTGCGCTATTGGCCGAAACACACTGTGACGGAGTGGGTATATAACGGCGCTGACATCGATAGCCAAAAAGTAGTGTTCGCGCGCGACCTTGGTCCGACGGAAAACGAGACACTTCGCAGTTACTATCCGGATCGCGAAGCATGGCTACTGGAGCCTGATGCGTCACCGCCGAAGCTGTCGCCCTATCAACGACCGGTGGCCGTGCAACCTCTCACCACCACAGCGCAGCCCGCGGAACAGAAGCCAGGTTCCAGCGCGACCAAGCGTCCGAAGCTGCATTTTGAGGAGGTGAAGTAATGCTCACGTACTTCCTCAGCTCCTTCGATCCGATCAAGAACCCTCTCGGTTTCGGAGGAAGCGACTATATCGAATTGACCATCGCTTTGCTACTGGTAGCTTTTGTAGTAACGTGGCGTCCGATCATCGAGCCTTATGGAAGGCGCTTTTCGTTAAAGACTCGCTGGGCGATACTTGTCATCGCGATACTTCCCGTCGCTCTGCGTCTCTTGCTCCTTGCGCGTCATCCCGTCCCGACTCCCGACATTTACGATGAATTTGGCCACTTGTTCGTAGCGGACACGCTGCGTCACTTTCGATTGGCCAATCCGATGCATCCGCTGCATCAGTTCTTCGAGACATTTTTCGTTCTTCAGCAGCCCAC
>JBEKOZ010000457.1:0-5860 GCA_049521275.1 Bryobacteraceae bacterium
GTTTCCCGTCCCATCTTCGATTTTTTCTGAAAGGCGTGGAGCACATAGACTGCGTTGGCATACCGTAACGTGTAGACTGCGCGGAATGTATCGCTACGATAGTCTTTGATGATCTCCACAACTCCTGCTCCGCCAAAGGCAGTGAGCACCTTCGCGTCGCGGTGCTTGCCGCCTTGCTGCGCGACGTACAGAGCGTAGCCCATATGGTCTTGAACCAGTTCGGGGAACCGGCGCCGATCGTCACGGCTCGAACCGATCCAGATCACCGGCTTGAAAGATGGCTCATCTGACATGCTCTGTCTTGTATAGTGATTTCACTATATCACGCCAAAGAAATCGGCCGCTAGAGCGGAAGGATGACGCGGAAGACGCTGCCTTCGCCGGCTGTGCTTTCTACCGTGACATGACCACCGTGTTCGTCTACTATCTTGGAGCAGATGGCCAGCCCGAGGCCGACGCCTTCGGGCTTGGTGGTGAAAAAGGGGTTGAAGATGCTCTCCAGGTTCTTGGCTTCGATGCCGCTGCCGCGGTCGATGACGGCTACTTCTACTTTATTGTCGTCGAGGAGCTGAGTTTTCACGGTCACTACGCCGCCTTCGGGACTGGCTTGGGCGGCGTTCAGGATCAGATTCGAGAAGACTCGTTCCAGGAGCTCGGCGTCGGCCTTCAGGGGAGGGATGCCGGGGGAATAATTTTTGTAGATCTCGACGCCGGGGAGGCTGGCGATGGCCCGGTCGAGGATGGTCGCGATGTCGGTGGGATCGAGGCGCAGGTGCTGGGGGCGGGCGAAGTCCAGAAAACGGGTGATGAGGGAGTTGGTGCGGTCGACCTCGGTCGAGATGTAGCTGGCCATTTCCTGGGCGATGGGGTTTTCCTTTGAGACGTTGCGGGCTAGCAGTTCGGCCGAGGTTTTCATGGTGCCTAGAGGGTTGCGGAGTTCATGGGCGAGGCCGGCGGTGAGTTGTCCGAGAGCGGCCAGACGCTCCGAGCGGCGGACCTGGGCTTCGGCGGTTTCGAGTTTGGCGGCGGTCTCCTGAAAGCGGCGGGTCTCGCGGCGGCTGGCTTCGGCTAGCTGGTTGACCAGGAAGCCGACGACGATCAGAATGATCAAGCGGAGCGAGAATTCGCGGCCCTGCGGTTCCCACGGCATCGTCTTGCCTTCGCCGATCAACAGAATGAAGGACGCGTTATCGAGGCACGCGAGCACGCTGAAGATCGCGGTTCCGACGAGACCAAATCTGGTGGCCGCGGAGATGACGGGGAGGACGAGGATTACCCACAGGCCGCTTTCAGGAGACCGCCGCCAAACTCGAAACCGCCGAGGCCCAGGTCCGCCGCTCGGAGCGTCTGGCCGCTCTCGGACAACTCACCGCCGGCCTCGCCCATGAACTCCGCAACCCTCTAGGCACCATGAAAACCTCGGCCTAGCGGCGGGGATGCATGCTGAAGAAGTAGCCAGTAGCCAGAATAAGACAAATTGTGGAACAATCGCTGATGGCCGGCGCGTATTCTTGACTGGGAAGAGGGAGCGATTCTAATGTTCTGTAACAAATGTGGGGCTCAGGTTGCGGCGGATGCCGGATTTTGTCCACAGTGCGGGGGCGTGATGGGGGCGCCGGTGCCTCCGGCGGCGGTTCTGTGGGCGGCTCCGGTGGGGGTGAAGGCGCAGACGGGGCGCTGGATTTCGGCGGGATGGGAGATGGTGAAGGCGGACCTGGGGAACTTCGCGCTGCTCGGTCTGATCTTCGTGCTGGTGAATTCGGCGGCGTCGATTGTGACGCAGGGTCCGCTACAGGCGGGAATGCATTTGTATTGCGCGAAAAGGATGTACAACAAAAGAACCGATATCGGGGACCTGTTCAAGGGGTTCGATTACTTCCTGCCTACGTTCATCGCGGCGCTGATTATCGGAGCGTTTGTCTTTGCAGGGACGCTGCTGTGCATCATTCCCGGGCTGGTGGTGGCCGCGATCTTCAAGTTCACCTACCTATTTATCATCGATAAGAAGATGGATTTCTGGCCGGCGATGATGGCGAGCCACGAGGTGACCAAGAACGACTATTTCGGGTTCACTATTTTTCTGCTGGCGATGGCGGGGATCAACATTCTGGGGGCGCTGTGCTGCATCGTCGGGCTGCTGGTGACGATTCCGATGAGCGTCGCGGCGATTACGGTCGCTTATCAGGAATGCGTGGGATTTGAGCAGAGGACGGTCGACGCGCTTTGATTCGTCTGGCGATGGCTGCGGGTCTGTTTGGCGTGTTGTTTCTATTCACGCCGGCGGCTGAGCCTCGCTTTCATCTGTGCGGGTTTTATTGGCTCACCGGGCACCCGTGCGCGCTGTGCGGGATGACGCGGGCCATGTTCGCGCTGGCGAAGGGGCATTTCGCGGACGCGGTGCGGTTCAATGCGCTGGCTCCGCTGGGATTCGCGATGGTGTTTTCGCTGTTCTGGAATGGAAAAATGACGGGCCGGATCTGGTCGGTGGGCGTGGCGGCGTTCGCGATTTACGGAGTGTGGCGCGTTTTTGTGACACAATAATATAAATTTCGGTTTTCCCGCATGCCCCACTCTAAAATTTCTGATTCGCCCGAGATGTCCGCGAACGACAACTCTTTCGGCGATATCCTTTCCGAGTTCGAACAAACGCATCACACTCGAGGCGAGACTGTCGAAGGGACGGTGATGACCGTCACGGCGGACACGGTGTTCGTCGACATCGGCCGCAAGATGGACGGCGCGATCCCGCGCGATCCGGCGGTGGATCTGAAGCCGGGCACGAAGCTGCTGGTTTCGATTCGCGGGCGCGATCAGGACGGGACGTACCAGCTTTCGACGATCAAGGTGGAGACGCCGCGCGACTGGAGCGGCCTGGAAGCGGCGTTTGCCGGGAAAAAAATTATCGGTGGAACGGTGACGGAAGTGGTGAAGGGCGGGCTGCGGGTGGACGTCGGCGTGCGCGCGTTCCTGCCCGCTTCGCGGAGCGGCGTGCGCGAGCAGGCCGAGATGGAGAAACTGGTCGGGCAACAGATCGAGTGCCGGATCACGAAACTCGATACGACGGACGAGGATGTGGTGGTCGACCGGCGGGGCGTGCTCGAGGAGCGGGAGCGCGCGGCGAAGGAGGAAGTGTTCGGGACGCTGCACGAAGGCGCGGTGATTCGCGGCACGGTGCGGACGCTGATGGACTTCGGCGCGTTCGTCGACCTGGGCGGGATCGACGGGCTGCTGCATGTTTCGGACATGGCGTATACGCGCAATGTGAAGCCGTCCGACGTGGTCGCGGTAGGCGATACGATCGACGTCAAGATTCTGAAGATCGGCAAGGATTCGAAGAAAATTTCGCTGGGGCTGAAGCAGCTGCTGCCCGACCCCTGGTCGTTGGTACCGGAGAAATATTCGCTGGGATCGCGGGTGAAGGGCAAAGTGGCGCGGGTGGCGGATTTTGGCGCGTTCGTGGAGCTGGAGCCTGGCATCGAGGGGTTGGTTCACGTGTCGGAGATGTCCTGGGCGAAGAAAAATGTTCGCGCGCAGGACGTGGTGAAGGAAGGCGATCAGGTCGAGGTGGTGGTGCTGGGGGTGAATCCGGCCGATAAGCGCATCGCGCTGGGGCTGAAGCAGGCGCTGGGCGATCCCTGGGAAGAAGCCGTTAAGAAATACCCCGTCGGCGCGGTGGCCGAGGGTAAGGTAACCAGCCTGACGAAATTCGGCGCGTTTATCGACCTGGGCGACAACGTCGAGGGGATGGTCCACATTGGAGATATCAGCCGTGAGAAGCGCCTGAATCATCCGAATGAGGTACTGAAGGTCGGGCAGACGGTGAAGGCGCAGGTACTCGAAGCGGATAAGGAGCGGCGGCGCATCCGGCTGGGGATCAAGCAGTTGGAACCGACCAGTATCGACGAGTACATCGCGGAGCATAAGGCCGGGGACTCGGTCTCGGGGCGGGTGGTCGACGTTTCGGGACAGAAGGCGAAGATCGAGCTGGGTGAGGGGGTGTTCGGCTGGACCAAGCTCCCCGGAGAACAGAAGGCGAATGTCGCCACGAGCGCGGGGAAGGCTGATTTGGGTTCGTTAACGGCGATGCTTTCGCAGCGCTGGAAATCGGGAGGCGGCGGAGACGCCGTGGCGGCGGAGACGCCCCGCGCGGGGCAGGTGCGCAGCTTCAAGATTTCAAACATCGACCAGGCGGCTAAGCGGATCGAGCTGGAATTGCAGTAAAAGTGGGCGCCAGAGCGCCTGTAACGAACGGTACATTTTCCGTTCATCTGCGTCTACATCAATAAGTTGAACCGGAAGAGTGGAGCCGCGCTATTGGCCCAAAAGACTGGTGGGCAATTGGAAGAGATGGCGCTGATCAGGGCCGCTCAGGGAGGCGATCGCGCCGCTTTTGAGCAACTGGTCCGCGCCTACGACCAAAGTGTGCTCCGGCTGGCCATGAATCTGCTTCGGTCGCCCGAGGATGCGCAGGATGTTTACCAGGAAGCGTTCCTGAGGGTTTACAAGAACCTGGACAAGTTCCGGTTCGATTGTAGTTTTCACACCTGGCTGTACCGGATCGTGACGAACCTTTGCCTGGACCACATGCGCAAGCGCAAAGTCCGGAAAGAGGAGCCGACGATCGTGGCGACCGCGGAGGGTCCGCTGGACCGGATGGACGCGGTGCCGGAGGAACGGGTGGACGGCGACCCACAGAGGTTCCTGTTCAGCGCGGAGCTGCGGAAACGGGTGAAGGAAGTGCTGGCGGAGCTGACGCCTCGCGAACGCATGGTGTTCGAGTTGAGGCATTATCAAGGATTGCGATTGCGGCGGATCGGGGAGATTTTGGGGACGACGGAAGAAGCGGCGAAAAACTGCCTGTTCCGGGCTACGCAGAAAATGAGGGCTGCTTTGGGAGATTTTGTATGAACACGAATTGCGCTGCCACGAAGGATTTGTTCGCGCTGTATCTTTACGGCGAGCTTTCCTTTGACGAAGAAGAGCGCATCGAGGCGCACCTGGACGGGTGTGTGGAATGCGGCAAGGCTTTGGAGCGTCAGCGGGAGGTGCAGGTGGCGCTCGACAATCTGGGGATTGAGCCCGCGCCTTCCTTGTTGCGTTCGTGCCGCGAAGAACTGCACATGCGGTTGGCTGAGGAAGCGCAGCCGGCGGCGAAACG
Organism: Bryobacteraceae bacterium; assembly: GCA_049521275.1. Lineage (GTDB taxonomy): Bacteria > Acidobacteriota > Terriglobia > Bryobacterales > Bryobacteraceae > Palsa-187. The sequence continues at coordinate 5,159 of JBEKOZ010000457.1, forward strand.
CGGATGGTGGGAACAGTTCACCGACGCGCTGACGGGGCGTTCGAGTTACTCGGGCTGGCTGAAGCCGGCGGGCGCGTTGACGCTGCTGGCGCTGGGATTCGGCGCGGCGCGGATGATTCCGCCGGGTGCGTTCGGGAGCGGCGGACCCTTGCAAATGGGAGTGATCGAGCCGTCAGCATCGCGGGTCCGGTATGTGGAGCCGGCGACGGACGGGCGGGTGCAGATCGTGCTCGACGAGACCAGGCAGCGGATTGTTTCGGGCGCTCTGGGCGACCAGAAGATTCAGGTGCTGCTGTTATCCGCGGTGAAGGATCCGTCAGATCCCGGTCTGCGCGCCGAAACGGTGGGGATTCTGAACGGCAACGCGCAATCCTCCGACGTGCGGAATGCGCTGGTGTTCGCGCTGCTGCACGATCAGAACGCCGGCGTGCGCTTCAAGGCGATGGAGGGATTGAAACCGTTCGCGCAACAATCGGACGTTCGCCTGGCGCTGACGCAGGTGCTGCTGAGCGACGCGAACCCCGGATTGCGCACGCAGGCGATCGACCTGTTGACCAAGGCACTGAACCAGGACAGCCCGGCAATGAGTTATGACCGGCAGGTGATCGGCGCGATGCAGGAACTGATGCAGAGAGAGAATAATTCTTACGTGCGGCAGCGCTGCAAGACGGCGCTCGAGTCTGTAAAGGCGTCGACGGAGAC
>JBEKOZ010000458.1:0-4674 GCA_049521275.1 Bryobacteraceae bacterium
GGATCGAAGCGCAGGCGCATCGTGTGAAATATTTTTCGAACGGTGCGGACAAAGACGGGGTTCAGATGCTCCCGGCTCAGTCCGTTGAAACACGCGTAGCATTCGACGCACTCGTCGCGATTGATGGTTGCGCGATGGGTTTTCTGATCGATGTAAATCGCGCCCATCGGGCAGACGTAGGTGCAGTTGCCGCAGGCGACGCATTTTTCCGGGTTGATCTTCATGACGCCCTCATGCCAGGTCGATGCGGCGGCTCGCGTCGATCTTCGTATAATAAAGCGCCGCTGCGATGGCGCACAACGCCGATGCCACCAGAAACGGCACGTTCCAACCGTACGCTTTTACCAAATACGCCAACGCGGCCGGCGAGATCGCGCCTCCTATGTTACCGCACATGTTCATCACCGACGAGACAGAACCGGCGCAATCGCCGCCGATATCGAGCGGGATGGCCCAGGAAACGCCAACCGTAATTTCCAGTCCGAAGAAAGCGATGCACGACCAGATCACGCACGTTTGAGGGTCCCTGGTCAGCGTCGCGGGGATGATCCCGGCGGCGGCGAGAAGGAACCCAGCGACCGCAACCACGCGGCGCGACCGCTTCACGTCCGCAGTGATGCGCAGAAGAATGTCGGAGAGCCATCCGCCGGCAAGATCGCCGACGGTTCCCGCCAGCAGCGGAAGGCTCGCGTAAAATCCCATGTGCTTCAGATCGTAACCGCGATATTGATGAAGATACGTGGGGAACCAATCAAGATACGTCGAAAGGCAATAGTTGTAGCAGAAATACATCGCGGCGAGATACCAGAGACCGGAGTTCAAAAGAATTTTTCGCCAGGGGACGGCCGCTCCCACGCGCCGCGGAACGCCTCCGGCATTGCGGATCAGTTCGCGCTCGGCGAGGTTGGTGGCGGAGTGTTCGTCGGGCGCGTCGCGATAGTAAAACAGCCAGACGGCGGACCACAGGACGCCCATGATGCCGAAAGTGATAAACGCTGCGCGCCAGTTATAGCGGGCGATGATCCAGACGACCAGCGGCGGCGTCATTGCCGCGCCCAGCCGCGATCCGGCGTGCGTGACGCCTTGCGCGAAACCGCGTTCACCAGGCAGCATCCATCGGGAAAGAGACCGCGTGGCGATTGGGAACGCGCCCGCCTCGCCGATGCCGAACAGGAATCGAATAACGGCCATGGACGCTGCGCTCCAGGCGAAGGCCGTGAGCGAGGTGAAGGCGCTCCACCAGGTGACGATGATCGCCAGCGCGCGGCGCGGACCGATGCGGTCGCCGAGCCATCCGCCGGGGATCTGAAACAGCGCGTAAGCCCAGCGGAAGCTCGAAAGAATCCAGCCCATGGTGATCAGCGAGAACCCGAATTCCTTCTGAATGACAGGCGCCGCGTTGGAGATCACCACGCGGTCCATGTACGTGATCATGTAAACGGCAACCGTGAATGCGAGCACGATGTAGCGCACACGCGTCGGACGCGGAGGATGCATCAGCGGCGCCCCATCACGGACCAGACGGCTTCCACCGCTTCGCCGCGGCACACGTAGATCCGGTCGTAGAGATTGACGGTCGGATCGCAATGCGGCGCGATGAACTCGATGCGGTCTCCGAGACCGAACTTTCCTTCGAGAAATCCGAACTCGTCGCCGCCCCAGCGATATTTCGCACTGTTATGCACTGGTTCGGGGCCGTAGCCGCGATCGGTCGAGAACGCTTTGAACCCGGCGTCAACCGTGACGAAGGAATCGTGATTGGCGCTGACGACGGTCGCGAGAATCGTCATGGCGTGTTGAAAGTCAACCCCGATGCGGCGATACGCCAAGTCCATCATGACGTAGGATCCGGCTTGAATCTCAGTCACGGCGGGAACATCGAGATCGATGTCCCAGGTTCCTGTGCTGCCTCCGGTCAGGATTTCCGTAGGAAATCCTTCGCGAGCTAGTAAATCACGAATAGCGGCCGCTGCTTGAAACGCTGCTCCGGAAATATGCTTTCGCGCATCCACGTCCGCGCCGTGCGATCCGCTGACTGAATAGGCTTGCAAGCCGCGCAGGCGAAGGTTTGGACTCTTGCCGATCCTACGGGCGATTTCGAGCGCCTGTTCCGCCGAACCCGCGCCAGTACGATGATCGCCGACATCGAGATCGATCAGCAGATCGATCGAGTGCGACGCGGCGGCTTCGTACCATTCCACTTGCCGCACGTGGTCGACGACGGCCATCGCGCCCGTCGCAGCGATCCGCGCGATCTTCCCAGGATCTGCCAGCGGCGATGTCAGGAGAATGCCCGGGATGGCGTTCGCGGCCATTAGTTCGGCCTCGGCTACGGTGGCGACGGAGATTCCACACGCGCCATGCGCGATCTGACGCCGCGCGATTTCGACGCACTTGTGAGCCTTGGCGTGCGGGCGAAGCTGCTTGCCGGGTTGTTTTACCGTTTGCGCCATGCGCGCGAGGTTGGATTCGAAAAGATCCCCATTGAGCAGCAGCGCGGGCGTGGGGATCTGATTTTTCGTGAGCACCGATCCATTATGAGGGAACGCGATTTGATTTATGATATGGCTTGCTCGCGAACCGCATTTCCACTCTCCAGCCAACCGCGGTGAACGCGATTCTGGCGGAGATGCGCAGCTTCGAGGCGAAGGGAAAATCGCTGGTTTCTCTGATGCGCGGCGAGCCGGATTTTCCTACGCCCGCGCACATCGTGGAAGCTTCGATCCGCGCGCTGCGCGACGGGCGCACGTCGTATCCTGACAATCGCGGAGAGAAGAGTTTTCGCGAAGCGGCGGCGCGAAAGCTTGCGCGCGATAATCATCTGACCTTCGATCCGGGGAGTGAGGTGCTGGCAACGACGGGCGCTACGCAAGGCGTCTACGCGGCGCTGATGGCCATGCTGAATGAAGGCGACGAAGTGCTGCTGCCCGATCCGGTTTATGACGCGTATCAATCGCCGGTGCGGATGGCGGGCGGGCGCGCCAAATCGGTCCGGTCGGAAATCCGCGAGGGGCGATTTGTGCTCACCGAAGAGGCGCTGGAACGGTCGTGGTCGCCGGCCGCGAAGGTGATCGTGCTGAACACGCCGTGGAATCCCGTGGGGACGGTGCTGAGACGGGACGAACTCGCGACGATCACTGCGTTTTGCGAGCGGAGAAACTTATTCTTGATCAGCGACGAGATCTACGAAGCCATCACTTACGGCGAATCGGTGCACGTCTCGCCGCTCGCGGTGGCGCCAAGGCTGCGCGATCGATGCGTGCTGGTGAACAGTCTGTCGAAGACTTATTCGATGACGGGCTGGCGCGTGGGATATTGCGCGGGCCCGGCGCCGCTCATCCAAGCGATGTTTCTGGTGCTGGCGCAATCGAGCCGCGGCCCGGCGACATTTATTCAGGACGCGGCGGCGGAAGCGCTGACGGGTCCGCAGGATTGTGTCGCGTCGATGCGCGACGAGTATACGCGCAGGCGGGCGCAAGTGATCGAAGGGCTGCCGGGTGTGCGCGTGATGGCGCCCGAGGGCGGATTTTTCGCGATGCTGGACGTTCGCGAAACGCAGGCTCCTTCTTGCGAAATTCGCCGGCGCTTAATGCACGAGCATGGCGTGGTGGTGGTCGAAGGTGCCGCCTATGGAGCGGGCGGGGAGGGTACGCTGCGCGTTTCCTTCGCCAGCGGCGGCGAGAATCTGGCACGTGGCCTGGAGCGGCTGCGTGAAGGGCTCGCACGTTGAACGACGCTCTCGAGCGCGAGCTGAAAGCAAGCGTCGAAGGCGAAGTCCGGTTCGACAAAATCTCCCGCGCGCTCTATTCCAACGACGCGAGCGTGTATCAGATCGAGCCCATGGGCGTCGTGATTCCGCGCCATCGCGAGGATCTCATTCGGGTGGTGGAGATCTGCCGGCGGTTTCGCTGCCCCTTGACGATGCGCGGCGGCGGAACGTCGCAAGCCGGGCAGGCGATCGGCGAAGGAATTATAATTGACACCTCAAAATATTTTCATCGCCTGCTGGAAGTGAACGCCGGGGAACGCTGGGTGCGCGTCGAGCCTGGGATTGTGCTGGATGAGCTGAACACCGAGCTCGCCGCGCTCGGTTTGCGCTTCGCGCCGGATATCTCGACCGCGAGCCGCGCCACCATCGGCGGCATGATGGCCAATAATTCCTCAGGCGCGCGCAGTGTTCTGTACGGGAAGACCATCGATCATGTACTGGAGCAGGTGGTGCTGCTCTCTGATGGAAGCGTCGCTCATTTTCGCGAGATCCCGCGCGGCGAAATTCCCGCGGGCGAATCACTCGAAGCAGCCTGTTACCGGATGGTCCTGCGCCTCGCGTCCGAACACGCCGCGGAGATCGAGCGTCGATATCCGAAGGTGTTGCGGCGTGTGGGCGGATACAACCTGGACGAGTTCACCGGCGCGTCCAAGCCGGTGAATCTCGCCAAAATGATGGTCGGTTCCGAAGGGACGCTGGGTATTGTTCTGGAGGCCAAGCTGCGGCTGGTTCCGCTGCCGAAGGCCAAGGCCGTGATGATCATCGAGTTCAGCGATCTGCTCGAATCCCTCGCCGCGGCGCCGGTGATTCTGCGCCATGGTCCCTCCGCGGTCGAGGTGATGGACAAAGCGATCCTCGATAACACGCGCCAGAACGCGGCGCTGGACCTGATTCGCAAGTCGTTC